>CBFHCJ010000547.1:0-4967 GCA_965654005.1 uncultured Streptomyces sp.
CCTGCTCGTCGTCACCGGGCTGATCGCGTACGACGCCGACTCCCGCGTCTGCCTCTATGTGATGGCGGGGTGGGCCATCACCCTCGGCATCGGCTGGGCCCTGCTGAAGGCGCGCAACCCGCAGGTCATCGACCGGCGCGAGTCGGAGCCGGAGAAGGTCGGCCGATCCTCGTAGCTCACCATGTGGGCCTTCCCGTACCACCCCTCGGTACGGGAAGGCCCTTCTGCTTATCCTTGCCCGCATGCTGACCATCACCCAGGACCTCGTGGACCAGATCGTCGCCCACGCGCGCCAGGACCACCCCGACGAGGCGTGCGGCGTCGTCGCGGGCCCGCCCGGCTCCGACCGCCCCGAGCGCTTCATCCCGATGCTGAACGCCGCCCGCTCGCCCACGTTCTACGAGTTCGACTCCGGCGACCTGCTCAAGCTCTACCGTGAGCTGGACGACCGCGACGAGGACCCGGTGGTGATCTACCACTCCCACACCGCGACCGAGGCCTACCCGTCCCGCACCGACATCTCGTACGCCAACGAGCCGGGCGCCCACTACGTCCTGGTCTCCACCGCCGACACCGACGGCGCGGGCCCGTTCCAGTTCCGCTCGTTCCGGATCGTGGAGGGCGAGGTGACCGAGGAGGAGGTCAAGGTGGTGGAGAGCCACTGATCCCGGTATTCGGTCAGAATGTATCCAGCATGTGAGATCACACTCCGGGCAGCAGAGCGGGAATCGATACGATGACCCCATGGTTTTCCACGACGTGAGCAAGAAGACGCCGGGCGCGCTGCTCGTCGCGCGGCTGCACGTCGATCTGTGCAGGCTCGCCAGCGCCATCTGTTGACGCTGTCCCTGCCGCCGTACGGCCGTGAGCCGCGGCGCCCGCCCTGCGTACGACTACGCTCCCGCGCCGCCGCGCGCCCACCGACCTGACTTCTTCCGACAGGAGCCCTGAGCCATGGCCATCGAGGTCCGCATCCCCACCATCCTCCGCCAGTACACCGACGGCCAGAAGGCCGTCGAGGGCAACGGGGAGACCCTCGCCGAGCTGTTCGCCGACCTCGAGACCCGCCACGCGGGCATCCAGGCCCGCATCGTCGACAGCGGCGAACTGCGCCGCTTCGTGAACGTCTACCTGAACGACGAGGACGTCCGCTTCCTCGACGGCATCAGCACCAAGGTCGCCGACGGCGACAACGTGACGATCCTGCCGGCCGTCGCCGGCGGCATGGCCTGATCCTCCATGCGGTACGACTCTCCGTTGGCCGCGGTGGGCAACACCCCTCTGGTGCGCCTGCCGCGACTGTCGCCGTCCCCCGAGGTCCGCATCTGGGCCAAGCTGGAGGACCGCAACCCGACCGGCTCGGTCAAGGACCGCCCCGCGCTGCACATGATCGAGCAGGCGGAGAAGGACGGCCGACTGACCCCGGGCTGCACCATCCTGGAGCCCACGTCGGGCAACACGGGCATCTCCCTGGCCATGGCGGCGAAGCTCAAGGGCTACCGCATGGTGTGCGTGATGCCGGAGAACACCTCGCAGGAGCGCCGGGATCTGCTGGCCATGTGGGGTGCCGAGATCATCTCCAGCCCGGCCGCGGGCGGTTCCAACACCGCGGTACGCGTTGCCAAGGAACTGGCGGCAGAGCACCCGGACTGGGTGATGCTCTACCAGTACGGCAACCCGGACAACGCGGGCGCGCACTATGCGACGACCGGGCCCGAGATCCTCGCCGACCTGCCCTCCATCACGCACTTCGTGGCCGGACTCGGCACCACCGGCACGCTGATGGGCGTGGGCCGCTATCTGCGCGAGAACAAGCCGGACGTGAAGATCGTCGCGGCGGAACCACGCTACGACGATCTGGTGTACGGCCTCAGGAACCTCGACGAGGGCTTCGTACCGGAGCTGTACGACGCCTCGGTCCTCACCACCCGCTTCTCGGTCGGCTCGGCGGACGCCGTGACCCGTACCCGTGAACTCCTCCAGCAGGAGGGCATCTTCGCGGGCATCTCCACGGGCGCGGCCCTGCACGCCGCGATCGGCGTCGGCGACAAGGCGGTCAAGGCGGGCGAGAGCGCCGACATCGTCTTCATCGTGGCCGACGGCGGGTGGAAGTACCTGTCGACGGGCGTCTACACGGCCGCCACGACGGAAGCGGCGATCGAGACGCTGCAGGGCCAGCTCTGGGCATAGGGCTCGGCGCGCAGGGCTCGGGGTGCGGGGCTCTGGGCGCAAAGTCTGGGGCCTGGGTCTGAGCGCAGGCCTTTCCCGGCGAGGTGACGCGGCGGGGTCCATGGGCGCAGTCCCCGGGCCCCGCCTCTCGTCGCCACGTCGATCCCCGGCTACGGCGCAAGAAAATCAACGGCCGCAAGCGCCACTTGGTCGTCGACACCTGCGACCTGCCCCTCATGATCGCGTCCTCGGCCGCACCGTCCTCGTCGCGGGGCGCCACCGCGTCGGCGAAGTACTCCCGCCACCAGGTCCCACCGCACACGTCGTCGAACCGCTGCAGCGCTTCTCGTTGCCCTTCGGGGAGCGGACGCGCCCGTCCAGGCGCCATATGGCCGTCATGCCGAAGTTCATCAGCGACTCGGTCGCCGGCCGTTTCTGCGGGCGCTTGCGCGCGAGGACGTCGACGAGGCGGTCCTGCGGCAGGACGGGACCGCACGGGTCCAGGAAGAGGAACAGCGGCTCCCGGACGGCGCGCTCGACGACCTGGTCGAGAACAACCGCAGGTACCGAGCGACCCTCAGGGGTGCCACCCTTGGGCACCGGGAGAACTCGCTCCCGGGCTCAGCTCGTCGGCAGGCTCATCAGGGTGGTGATGCTGGAGAAGACGCAGGTGTCGTTCTGGACGGCGGTGATCAGGACCCGGTGGTCACCGGGGCGGTCCGTCGGGAGCGGGTCGGTGTGGATCCAGCAGGGTGCGTCGAGTTCGGCGTACCGGGCGAAGACCACATCCATGGCGACGACCGCCGCCGGCTGCTGCACCGCCGAGTGGCCGGCCTGGCGGGCCGCTTCGAGGAGCAGCATGCCGGGAGCGTGGTCGACCGGGTGGTCGAAGAGCACGGCGTGGTTGAGGTCGACGCGCATCTGGGTGCGCCGGGGCGAGTCGGTCGGCGAGAGCACGACGTCGGCGAAGTCCTCGCGGGCGACCTGGGTGGGCGCGGCCGGCGGAGGCAGCGGCACGGCGCGGGCCACGGCGCCGGCGAGGTCCGCGTAGTCGCCCCGCAGCCGCCGGTAGACAGCGGGGGAGTGGTTGGCGAACCGGCTTTGCGTGGTGCCGACCCGGACCCCGTCGCGGACCACGTCGACCCGCATCTGCAAGGAGGCCAGCTGGCCCATGCGGCGGACGACGTCCTGGCAGGTGACGCGGAGTTCGACCGTGACCGGTCCGGCGGTGGCGGTCAGTGCGGCGGGGCTCAGCGCGAAGCTGAAGTGGCTCCACGACTGGCGGTGTCCCGCCGGGGCGTCGTAGGCGACATGGCTGAGCAGCGGTATGCACTGGCGGACCGACTCGGCCACCAGCATCGAGTCGTGCAGCCCGTGCCGGGTCCCGTAGAAGCCGTGGTTCTGCGGCCAGTCGGCCATGACGGTGAAAGTGTCGTCACCGTGTCGGCACCACTCCGTCAGCAGTACCTCCGAGGCGGTGAGCTTGTGCACCTGCTCCTGCGTCACCGGCGCCCAGGTCGGGGCGGTGGCGGTGGCGGTGGCGCGGACGTGCTGGATGGTGCTGGGCATACGAAATCCCCCTGATCTATGTGAGCGCTGCGGCCGACGTGACGACCGCCTCCCCCATAAACATAAAGAGCACTCTGATTGTTCAGGCTCAAGGGCAAGTAAAGGGACGATCAGGAACAGGCAAGCATGTGTGCCCTTCGGGGGCTGGACGCTCCGGACCCCGGCGCATAACCTAGAGAGTGTTCTATTTTTAGGTACGGAGTGCGACACAGTGGCCGAGTGCTCTGTACACGCAAGGAAAAGAGGGGTCAGTGGCGCAGCCTCGGCAGGAGCGCGCGGTGCGGACGAGGGCGGCTCTCATCAGGGCGGCCGCGGAGGAGTTCGACCTCCGGGGGTACACCGGCACGAGCACCACGAAGATCATCAACCGGGCCGGTTCCACCATGGGGGCCCTGTACTTCCACTTCGGCTCCAAGGAGGGCCTGGCCAGGGCGGTCATGGCCGAACAGGCCGCGGACCTCCCGGAGCTGGGCGGCAGGAGCGGGCTTCAGCACCTGATCGACCTCACCCTGGAACTGGCCCAGGAGCTCCAGCGCAACGTACTGCTCCGCGCCGGCGTGCGACTGGCCGTCGAGCAGGGCGCCTTCGGCATCCAGGACGACGCCGCGTACCAGCTGTGGATCACCCGGTTCAAGGAGGAGCTGATCGTCGCCGAGGCGCTCGGCGAGCTGCGCGAGGGAGTGGACCCCGCCGGGTTCGCCCGGGTGTTGGTGGGGGCGTACAGCGGAACGCAGCTGCTGTCGCAGATCAGCACCGGCCACGAGGACCTCCGGGAGAGGATCGTTGAGCTGTGGCAGTACCTCCTGCCCGCGATCGCCGCGCCCGAGGTGATCGGCACCCTCGACTTCAGCCTGTCGGGGCCGGAGGCCGTCAAGTGAGGCCGTGGACCGTGGCGGTGACCGGCGCCACGGGGTTCATCGGCTCCGCGGTGGTACGCTGGCTGGCAGCCCGGACGGCTCCCGGCGCCCCGCCCGCAGGCTCGCGTGCGTGCGGAACAGCGGCAGATACGCGCCCAACTGGAGCCAGCGCAGGTACAGCTCGGGCGACGGACTGCCGTCGAAGCCGCCCACGTCCGGTCCCGAATAGGGCACTCCGCACAGCCCGAGCCCCAGGACCAGCGACAGCGACGCCCGCAGACCGGGCCAGCCCGTCGCCACATCGCCGGACCAGGTCCCGCCGTACCGCTGCATACCGGCCCAGCCGGACCGGGAGAAGACGAACGGCCGCTC
>CBFHCJ010000548.1:0-4966 GCA_965654005.1 uncultured Streptomyces sp.
GTGTCCGTGAAGACGGGACGGACCCCGCGCAGCACCTCGGCGAGCGCACCGCCCGGCCGTACCTCGCACAGCTCGTTGCTCAGAGCCGTGAAGCCGGAGTTCTCCGGCAGCGGCACCGGCAGGATCCCGTCCTCCAGGTCCCGCTCCTGCGGGATCCGGTCGGTACGTCGCAGCCGCAGGACCAGGGGCCCGGTGGGCCGCTCGTCGCCCACAGGCAGCGGGTCGCGCAGATAGACGAGGATCGCGTCGGAGAACGTCGGCACCGTGGCCCGGCACAGACCCATGACGATCTCGTCGATATCGATGCCGCGGGCGATACGCCGGGTCGCGGCGCCCACGAAGCGCAGCCGGTCCCCGTCGCGCCGCATGGGCATGGGGCCGCTCGGCGGCGCCTGCCCGGTGCGCCGGTCCGTGCCGCCGGGCACGACGGCACGGTCCTGTTCGGCGCCCGGCTGGGCCGGGATGCTCTCGGGAGCGGGGCGCGGTCGGTGTGTGCCGGGCTCGTCCGCGGCCGGCTGGGAGTGCTCGGTGCCGTCCGCCGCGGGCAGCGGGGTGGGCGTGCCGCCCTGGTTGCCGGACGTCCCGTGCTTGGCGCAGGGCGTCGAGGTGGCCGGTCCGGCGGGCACGTCGCCCGTCCGGGTCTGTGCGGGTAACGCGGTGGCCGGTCCGGTGGGCAGCGGTTCCGGGGCACGCAGGAGCGCCCCGCGGGGGTCCGCGGGGCCGCCGCCCGGCTGGGGGCGCTCGTGGGGGGTCGGGTGCTCCGTCACGCGTGTCGAATCCATCCGTCCGGGGCTGCGCGCCGCGCGTGCAGTTCGTCCCGCAGAGAAGCCGATACCCGGAATGCGTGTCCCAGGAACGGAATTCCCGCATGGTCAGTCCATGATCCACCGGTCGGCCGTCCGGCAGCCGTCCCGGTGTGGCCCTCGTACCCCTCGCTCACGTCCTGCCGCCCCTCGGTGACGTTCGGTCAAGCCCTGCCCATACTGCGGTGGTTGCCGATCTGTGTTCTTGCGGAGGACGATCCTACGGTTGTACCGCGGGGGCGCAACAAGGGTCTCATGAGGTCACATACGCAGGAGTACGGTCCCAGTCCTCCGGAAGCGGCGGCACCTCCCAGGCCGGATCAGGGCGCCAGTGCTGCCAGCCGTCCGAGAACGGCGGCCCCCAGGCGTGGATCACCTCCACCGCGGACCGACCGGCCTCCCGTACGCCGTCGGCCAGTTGAGGGCCCATCAGGCCATCACGCTGAGCCTGTGCGAACTCGTCCTCGTCGCGCCAGCCCCAACTGCGGTCCGGATAGACACAGATGTCCAGAAAATGGTCCTCGGAGTCGACCCCACCCGCCCAGCGGGCCAGCGGCGCCTCGAGGTTGACATACCAGTTCTTGAACCGCCAGCCCGGCTCCCAGAACAGCCACACCGACCAGGGCTCGCCGGGCCGCGCCAGTTTCAGTACGCCGGTGCCGAACCAGTGGTCGAGCTGCACGGTCCGCGGCTTGGTGTAGCGGGACTCCAACGGCTCGGCGTGCAGCGGCGTACCGTCGGCGAGGACCGGCTTCACGCACTGGGTGCCGGGCGCCATCCACACGGCGAGCAGGTCTCGGTCGTCACGTACGACGGTCACGGGGCGGGCGATGTGGAAGCGCGCGCCGGCGTTCTCCCGGTACCGCCAGAGGATCCGTTCCCCCGGCGCCCAGTGCCTCGTCGCGCCGTCGTCTGCTCCGCCCGCTTCCACTCGTCTCACCGCTCCACCTTCTGCCATGCACAGATATTAGGTGTCCCAGGCATTCGACGCTGCAGTGCCCGTCAGGGTTCGCCCCGGGGCGGCCGACATGACACGAGACGTTACGGATGCGTCATACGCAGGACATCAAGGGCCTCGTCCAGCTGCTCGAGCGTGAGGTCGCCGCGCTCCACATAACCGGATTCCAGGACGACTTGGCGGATGGTCTTCCGCTCGGCGAGCGCCTTCTTGGCGACCTTGGCGGCCTCCTCGTACCCGATGTACTTGTTGAGCGGGGTGACGACGGAGGGCGACGACTCGGCGTACTCGCGGGCACGTTCGCGGTGGGCGACGATGCCGTCGACGGTACGGTCGGCGAGGAGCCGGGAGACATTGGCGAGCAGTCGGACGGACTCGAGCACGTTCTTCGCGATGACCGGCAGCATCACATTGAGCTCGAAGTTGCCGGAGGCGCCGGCGGTGGTGATGGTCGCGTCGTTCCCGATGACCTGGGCGGCGACCATGAGGACGGCTTCCGGGATGACCGGATTGACCTTGCCGGGCATGATCGAGGACCCCGGCTGGAGGTCGGGGAGGCTGATCTCGGCGAGCCCGGTCCGCGGCCCGGAAGCCATCCACCGCAGATCATTCGCGATCTTCGTCAACCCGACGGCGATGGTCCTGAGCTGCCCACTGGTCTCGACGATCCCGTCCCGGGCGCCGTGGGCCTCGAAGTGGTCGCGGGCCTCGGTCAGCGGCAGTCCGGTGGCGCGGGCGACCTCGGCGATGACGGCGGCGGAGAAACCGGGGGGCGTGTTGATGCCCGTGCCGACCGCCGTACCCCCGAGGGGCAGCTCGGCTAGCCGGGGCAGGGAGGCGTTCAGCCGCTCGATGCCGTAGCGCACCTGGGCGGCGTACCCGCCGAACTCCTGGCCCAATGTCACGGGCGTGGCATCCATGAGATGGGTCCGCCCGGACTTCACGACGTCGGCGAACTCCTCTGCCTTGCGTTCGAGGGAGGTGGCGAGGTGGTCGAGGGCGGGGACGAGGTCGCGGCTGACGGCGGCGGTGGCGGCGATGTGGATGGAGGAGGGGAAGACGTCGTTGGACGACTGGGAGGCGTTCACGTGGTCGTTCGGGTGCACGTCGCGCCCGAGCCGCTCGCCGGCGAGGGTGGCGATGACCTCGTTGGCGTTCATATTGGAGGAAGTCCCGGACCCGGTCTGGAACACGTCGATGGGGAAGTGCTCGTCCCACTTGCCGTCGGCGACCTCCCGGGCCGCCTCCTGAACGGCCTCGGCGACGTCCTTGTCGAGCACACCGAGCTCCGCGTTGACCTTGGCGGCGGCGCCCTTGATCCGCGCGAGCGCCTCGATGTGCGCGCGCTCGATCCGCTGGCCGGAGATGGGGAAGTTCTCGACGGCGCGTTGCGTCTGGGCGCGCCACTTGGCGGCGACCGGGACCTGTACCTCGCCCATGGAGTCGTGCTCGATGCGGTATTCGCTCATGCCGGGTACAGCGCGCGGGAGGGTGGGGATGTTTCGGGGATTGGTCCAGTTGGGTGTGTCTCTGCGGGAGGGCTCGGTGTCACGTCGAGTGTGGCGCGTCGCGTGTGGCGCGTCGCGTGTGTCGCCTCGCGTGTGTGACGCCGTGTGCGTGACGTCGTGTGTGACGTGACGGCCACGTGAAACCGGCCGAGTTGCAACACCACCGTGCTGCGTCACGCCAGCCCCGACCCCCGCACCGGAATGCTTGTGAACGTCGGCTGAGGGCCGGGTCGCACTGCCGCCTGCCCACGCACAGCGACCGAGGAGCCGGCTCGGGGTCGGCGGCCGCGGGGGTGCAGGGGGCGGCCCCAGCGGGGTCGAAGGGGCGGAGCTCTCTGGGGAAGGGACGGGTAGGGGCGGCGGGGGCGAAATCCATCCCCCGCCGCACCGGAGGTACTACGCCGGCCCGGGACCCCGTACCGGAATCGACGTGAACGTCGGCTGCGGCGCCGGGTCCTGGAAGAAGTCGTTTGACTTGTTCTGCTCGCATGGACCCCCGTACGATCCGCGCCATGATCTCTAACCCGAGGGTCCTGGGGACCGTCCGCCTGTCCATCTTGAAGGACGACACCACCAGTCCCGAGAAGCAGCGTGCGGCCGTAGAACACTGGGCGGCCGGACCGGCCATTGACGGTCGCATAGCGGGCTGGGCCGAAGACCTTGACGTGTCTGGTGCCATGCACCCCTTCAAGAGACCGGGCCTCGGTCCCTGGTTCAACGACCGGGCCGACGAGTGGGACGTGTTGGCCGTCTGGAAGCTCGACCGCCTCAGCAGGAAGGCGGGCCACTTCGCCGAGGTCTTCGAGTGGTGCCAGAAGCACGGGAAGTCCATCGTGTCCGTGACCGAGGGCATCGACATGTCCACCCCCATGGGCAAGATGTTCGCTCAGATCATCGCCGCCTTTGCCGAAGGCGAGTTGGACACCATTCGCGCCCGCGCGCTTTCTGGCTCGGCCGCCCGCAAGGCCAAGGGCGTTTGGATCGGTGGCGTCGAGCCGTACGGGTACCGCTTCGAACGGCAGGAAGGCGGCGGAAAGAAGCTCGTTCAGGACCACACGTATGCGGAACTGTTCCGAGAGATTGTCGAGCGACTAAAGGGCGACTGGTCGTCGTACAAGATCGCACTTGATCTGAATAAGCGTGGCGTTCCCACTTGGCGGGATCATCTTCGAATCGTGAAGGGGGAAGATCCGAGAGGCGTTGCCTGGACTGCCAACGCGATTCGCGCCATAGCTATGAATCCCACGGTGGCCGGCATCTACACATACAAGGGCGAGAACGTCGTAGACGAAAACGGCGAGAACGTTCGGATCACTGATGATCCGTTGATGGATTTTGCCGAGTGGTCAGAATTCGTGGCCGCCCTCAAGAGTGATCGTCCGGTTAGGCGGTCCACCCCTTCACGGTCGATGCTGGGCGGTGTGGCTACCTGCCAGGGTTGCGGCGCCCGGATGTCGTCCAACAAGAAGACGAAGCCGAGCGGCCGCGTGCATCACTACTACGCCTGCAACAACGTCAACACCGGAACGTGCTCAAACCCTGGCCGCATTCGCCGCGATGACCTAGACATGGCGGTTGGGACTTTCGTGAAGTTCACTCTCGGCCCGCTCCCGGTTATGGATCGGGCCGGTAAATAGATCAGTAAGGCCAAGGTCGAGCTTGCCGAGGCCGAAGCGACGCTAGACCGACTGGAAGCC
>CBFHCJ010000549.1:0-4950 GCA_965654005.1 uncultured Streptomyces sp.
GCCTCGGCGAAGCCGCGTGCGACCGCGAGCCCGAGGCCGACGCCCGCGCCGCGCGGGGAGTCGCCGACGCGCTGGAAGGGTTCGAAGATGCGGTCCTTGGCCTCGTCTGGAACACCGGGCCCGCGGTCGACGACCCGCACTTCGACCCGGTCGACGATGGCGCTCGCCGCCACGAGAACCTTCTCGTCCGGTGTGCTGTACTTGACGGCGTTCTCGACGACATTGGCCACAGCCCGCTCCAGCAGTCCCCGGTCCACGTGGACCATGGGCAGCGTCTCCGGGATGTCCAGCTCCACGCTGTCCTCCGGTACGCCGCCGAGCGCCATCGGCACGACCTCGTCGAGGTCGGTCTCGCGGATGATCGGGATGACGGTGCCGGTCTGGAGGCGGGACATGTCCAGCAGATTGCCCACCAGGTGATCCAGGCGGTCGGCGCCCTCCTCGATGGCCGCCAGGAGCTCCGCCTGGTCCTGTTTCGACCACTCGACGTCGTCGGACCTGAGGCTGGAGACCGCCGCCTTGATTCCGGCCAGGGGCGTACGCAGGTCGTGGCTGACGGCAGCGAGCAGGGCGGTGCGGATGCGGTTGTCCTCGGCCAGTTCCTTTGCCTGGTCGGCCTCCTGCTTCAGGCGCCGGCGGTCCAGGACCACCGCTGCCTGGACGGCGAAGGCGGCCAGGACCCGGCGGTCCTCGGCCGGCAGGACGCGGCCGGACAAGGCCAGGGCCATGTGGTCACCGACGGATACGTCGACGTCCGCGTCGTCGGGGGTGGCGCAGGGCCGTGGGCCCACGCTGCCGGCGCAGGTCCACGGATCGACGTCGCTCTGCCTCTCCAGCAGCGCCACCGACTCCATGCCGAACGTCTCACGGACTCGTTCCAGGAGGGCCTCCAGGCTGGTCTCGCCGCGCAGCACGTTGCCCGCGAGGAAGGAGAGAATCTCCGACTCCGCGCGCAGACGCGCGGCCTGGTGGGTACGGCGGGCAGCCAAGTCGACCACGGAGGCGACCGACACGCCGACACCGACGAAGATCGCGATGGCAACGATGTTCTTCGGGTCGTCGATGGTCAGGGTGTGAACGGGCGGGGTGAAGTACCAGTTGAGCAGCAGGGAGCCCACCACGGCGGAGGCGAGGGCGGGGAAGAGCCCACCGAGCAGGGCCGCCGCCACCGTCATCGTCAGAAACAGCAGCATGTCGTTGGCGAGCCCCACGTCCAGGAAGACGCTGCTCAGCAGCCACGTCAGCAGCACGGTCCCGCCGATGCCGACCAGCCAGCCCCAGACGATCCGGGACCTCCCCAGCCGTGCGCCCCGGGCAACCGGCAGGCCGCGGCCCTTTCCCGCCTCGTCGTGGGTGATGAGGTGGACGTCGAGATCGGGGCCGGAGTCACGGGCCACCGTCGCGCCGACGCCAGGCCCGAAGACGTACTGCCAGCCCTTGCGACGGGAGACGCCCAGCACGATCTGGGTGGCGTTCACCCCGCGCGCGAAGTCCAGCAGCGCGACCGGGATGTCTTCGCCGACGACGTGGTGGAAGGTGCCGCCCAGGTCCTCCGCCAGCGTGCGCTGGACGGCCAGCTCCTTCGGTGAGGCGGAGGTGAGGCCGTCGCTGCGGGAGATGTAGACCGCCAGCACCTCACCGCCCGCGCCCTTCTCCGCCAGCCGGGCGGCTCGGCGGATGAGCGTGCGGCCCTCGGGGCCGCCGGTCAGCCCGACCCCGATCCGCTCCCGCGAGCCCCAGATCGTGGAGACGCGGTGCTCACTGCGGTACTCGGTGAGGTAGGCGTCGACCCGGTCGGCCACCCACAGCAGCGCCAGCTCGCGCAGCGCGGTGAGGTTACCGGGCCGGAAGTAGTTGGACAGGGCAGCGTCGACCTTGTCCGGCTTGTAGATGTTGCCGTGTGCCATACGGCGGCGCAGCGCCGGCGGGGACATGTCGACGAGCTCGATCTGGTCGGCCCGGCGCACGACCTCGTCGGGTACGGTCTCGCGCTGCCGTATGCCCGTTATCGACTCCACCACGTCGCCCAGCGACTCCAGGTGCTGGATGTTGACCGTGGAGACGACGTCGATACCGGCCGCCAGCAGCTCCTCCACGTCCTGCCAGCGCTTGGCGTTGCGGGAGCCGGGCACGTTGGTGTGGGCGAGTTCGTCGACGAGGGCCACCTGGGAGCGGCGGGCCAGCACCGCGTCGACGTCCATCTCGGGGAAAACGCCGCCCCGGTACTCGATTTCCTTGCGCGGGACCTGTTCCAGGCCGTGCAGCATCACCTCGGTGCGGGGCCGGTTGTGGTGTTCCACGAACGCGACGACGCAGTCAGTGCCCCGCTCCACCCGGCGGTGCGCCTCGGACAGCATGGCGTAGGTCTTGCCGACGCCGGGGGCCGCGCCGAGGTAGATCCGAAGCTTGCCGCGTGCCATGTTCATCCTTCGAACCGGTAACCCATGCCGGGCTCGGTGATCAGATAGCGGGGATGGGAGGGGTCCGTTTCCAGTTTGCGTCGCAACTGGGCCATGTAGACGCGCAGGTAGTTGGCCTTGTTGCTCTGGGAGACGCCCCAGACCTCCTGCAGCAGGTACTTCTGTGTGATCAGCCGGCCGGGATTGGTGACCAGGATCTCCAACAGGTGCCATTCGGTCGGGGTGAGACGCATGTCCCGGCTGTCCCGCACGACCTTCTTGGCGAGCAGGTCGATGGTGAAGTCGTCGGTCTTGACCAGCGTCGTCCCGGGCGCGAGCGGCGCCTCCTCCGTGCGACGTACGGCGGCCCGGAGACGGGCCAGCAACTCGTCCATGCTGAACGGCTTGGTGACATAGTCGTCGGCACCCGCGTCGAGCGCGGCGACCTTCTCGTCCGACGCCTGCCGGGCGGACAGGACCAGGATCGGCACACGAGTCCAGCCGCGCAGGGCCTTGATCACATCGGTACCGTCCATGTCGGGCAGCCCCAGGTCGAGCATCACCACGTCGGGCTGGCGTGCGGCAGCCAGGCGCAAAGCGGTTGCGCCGTCGGGCGCCGCGTCGACGCCGTATTTACGTGCCTGCAGGTTGATCAAGAGGGCGCGTACGAGCTGCGGGTCGTCCTCCACCACGAGCACCCGGGTCATGAGGGTGTTCCCTTCCTGTCGTACGTCGGGCCATGAGCACCGGGCACACGGCAACCGTCGTCATGACTGCGGGAGTTGACGGAACCAGGATTGCTCCCGGCCCGCCAACTCCCACACGGATTGTCGGGTACGCCATCAGCCCTTCTTCGCCACGAGATCCTTGAGCGCGATGTTGAGCTCCAGGACGTTCACGCGTGGCTCCCCCATGAAGCCGAGGGTGCGGCCGTCGGTGTGGTCTTTGACGAGCTTCTCCACCTGGGCGACGGACAGGCCGTTCTTCTCGGCGACCCGGTGGACCTGGATCTCCGCGTACTGCGGCGAGATGTCCGGGTCCAGACCCGAGCCGGAGGACGTCACCGCGTCGGCGGGGATGTCGGCTGACTTGACGGTGTAACCGGCCACCGAGTTGTCCTTGATCACCGCGGCCTTGGCGTCCTGGACCTGCTTGATGAGCACCTTGCTGTCGGCGGAGAGGTTCGTGGCGCCGGAAAGGATCAGCTTGTACTGGGTGTTGACGCTGTTGGTGCCCAGGCCGTTGGCCGGGCGGCCCTGGAACCACTTCAGGTCCGGATCCGGAGTCTCCTGCCCCTTCTTCAGCGGCAGGTTGTACGACTGCCCGATCAGGGAGGAGCCGACGACCTTGCCGTCCGCCTTGATCTCCGAGCCGTTCGCACTGTCGCTGAACAGCCCCTGGGCGATGCCGGTGATCACCAGCGGGTAGATGACGCCCGTCACCAGGGTCAGTACGAGGAGGGCGCGCAGACCCGCCCCGAGCAACCGGACGGTGTTCGTAACGGAGTTGTTCATGGCGATCAGCCGATCCCGGGGATGAGGGAGATGAGCATGTCGATGATCTTGATCCCGATGAAGGGCGCGACCAGCCCGCCGATGCCGTAGATCGTGAGGTTGCGCCGCAGCATCTTGTCCGCGCTGACTGGCCGGTACTGCACACCCTTCAGGGACAGCGGCACCAGCGCGATGATGATCAACGCGTTGAAGATGACCGCCGACAGGATCGCGGAGTCCGGCGAGGACAGGCCCATGACGTTCAGCTTGTCCAGGCCCGGGTAGACCGCAGCGAACAGCGCCGGGATGATCGCGAAGTACTTCGCGACGTCGTTGGCGATGGAGAACGTCGTCAACGCACCCCGGGTGATAAGGAGTTGCTTGCCGATCTCGACGATCTCGATGAGCTTGGTCGGGTTGGAGTCGAGGTCGACCATGTTGCCGGCCTCCTTGGCGGCCGACGTGCCCGTGTTCATCGCCACGCCGACGTCCGCCTGCGCGAGCGCGGGCGCGTCGTTGGTGCCGTCACCGGTCATCGCGACGAGCTTGCCGCCCGCCTGCTCCCGCTTGATGAGGGCCATCTTGTCCTCGGGAGTGGCTTCCGCGAGGAAGTCATCGACGCCCGCCTCCTCGGCAATCGCCTTGGCGGTCAGCGGGTTGTCACCCGTGATCATGACCGTCTTGATGCCCATGCGGCGCAGTTCCTCGAACCGCTCGCGCATGCCGTCCTTGACGACGTCCTTGAGGTGGATGACACCCAGCACGCGGCCGCCCTGGTCGTCCTCGATCGCCACGAGCAGCGGGGTGCCACCGGCCTCGGAGATACGGTTGGCGGTCTTGTCGGCGTCCTCGGCGACGGTGCCGCCTCGCTCCTTGACCCAGGCGATGACCGACCCGGCCGCGCCCTTGCGGATCTTCCTGCCGTCCACGTCCACACCGGACATACGGGTCTGGGCGGTGAACGCGATCCACTCCGCACCGACCAGCTCGCCCTGGTGCCGCTCGCGCAGCCCGTACTTCTCCTTCGCCAGGACGACGATCGAGCGGCCCTCCGGCGT
>CBFHCJ010000550.1:0-4942 GCA_965654005.1 uncultured Streptomyces sp.
CCGTGACGGCACCGGACAACCGCTCGCCGTCAGCCACAGCGGGGGCTACGACGTCGAGGTCATCGGCGACCGTGACCGCGGACGCGTCACCGGACTCGCCCTGCGCACTGGTAACAGCGCCGAGGCTCCCGTCACCATCGTCGATTTCAGCTACGACAGCCAGGGCAACCTCACCGAGGTCACCAACTCGTCCGGATCGCCCTTGCGCTTCACCTACGACGAACAGAGCCGCGTCACCTCGTGGACCGACCGGAACGACTCCACATACCGCTACGTACACGACTCCGTCGGCCGAGTAGTTCAGACCGTCGGCCCCTTGGGGATTCTCTCGTCCACGTTCACCTATGACACCACGAACCGGGTCACCCGATACACCGACTCGACGGGTGCCACGACCACCTACCAGCTGGACGGCCGTCACCAGGTGGTCGCGGAGACCGACCCACTGGGACACACCACCACCTACGCGTTCGATGCACGCGACCGGATCCTCGAGCAGACCGACCCGCTGGGAAACACCACGCGCTTCGAGCGCGATGACCGTGGCAACCTCGTCGGATTCGTCGCAGCCGACGGGGTCCGCACCACCGCCGTCTTCAACGACCTGAACCTTCCCGTGACCGTCACCGAACGTGGGGACCGTCAGCGTCACTTCGAGTACGACGCAAGGGGTAACCGAACTGCGGTCGTAGAAGCCGATGGCGCCCGTACCGAGTACGAAGTCGACGAGCGCGGTCACGTGACAGCTGTCCGCAACGCCGCCGGAGGCATCACCCGAATACGGAACAACGAGGCAGGTCTGCCTCTGGAGATCACGGCGCCGGACGGCGCCCGCGCCACCCTCGTCCGTGACCACTTCGGGCGCGTCACCGACGTCACGGACGCACTTGGCGGGGCGGTACGCATGGGCTGGACCACCGAAGGTCGGCCCGCCTGGCGTGAACTGCCTGACGGTACTCGCGAAAAGTGGACCTGGGACGGCGAAGGCAACCTGCTCAGCCACACCGACCGTGCCGGGCGCACCACCACGCACACGGCCACCCACTTCGACCGGCGTACAGCCACCCGCACCACCGACGGTGCCGACTACAGATTCACCCATGACACCGAACTGCGGCTGACCACCGTCGTGAATGCCCAAGGGCAGGAGTGGAGCTACCAGTACGACGCAGCCGGCCGCCTGACAGCCGAGACGGACTTCGACGCCCGCACCCTGACCTACGGCCACGACGCACTCGGCCGCTTGACCCGCCGAACCAACGCCGCTGGACAGTCACTGACATACGAGCGTGACCTGCTGGGCCGCGTCGTACGCATGAAACGCGACGACGGCACGGCCTCCACTTTCACCTACGACTCCGCTGGTCAAGTAGTCCAAATCACCAATCCCCACGCCCAGATCGACCTTGAACGTGACCTGGCCGGACGCGTCCTGACCGAGAGCGTGAACGGCCGCGCCCTCACCCGCGCCTACGACGTACTGGGACGCCGCACCCACCGGCGAACTCCGTCCGGCGCCACCAGCACCCTCACCTACGACGAGCGGGGGCTCGCCGCATACGCGGCAGGCGAGCAGACCTTCCGCTTCGAACGCGACGCCCTGGGGCGGGAGGTCAGCCGAACGCTCGACGACTGCCTCACCTTTGCCCAGGAGTGGGACTCCGTCGGCCGCATCGTGAACCAGGCACTCACGAGTCCGCACGACACCCTGTTCGAGCGCTCGTTCGCCTACACGTTAGACGGCACGCCACACACCACCGAGGACAGCCGCACCGGTCGACGCACCTACACGCTTGACGCGGCCAGCCGTATCACCGCCGTGACAGCGGACGGATGGAGCGAGCGATACGCTTACAGCACCGCAGGAGACCAGACACACTGTGCCCTGCCACCGGGCGCCCCGGGACAGGACACCACCGGAGAGCGCACCTACACGGGAAGCCGAGTCACTCGGGCCGGACGCACCCGCTACGAGTACGACACCCAAGGCCGTCTCACCCAGCGACGTGTAACCACCCTCAGCGGCAAGAGTCTCACTTGGACGTTCACCTGGGACGCCGAAGACCGCCTCACTCACGTTCGCGGTGCCGGCGACGCCCACTGGCGCTACCTCTACGACGGCCTCGGCCGCCGTATCGCCAAGCAGCGGCTGACCGCCGAGGGGCAGGTTGAGGAGTCCACCAACTATTGCTGGGACGGCGCCCAACTAACCGAGCAGCACAGCAGCGGCATCACGCTGGTGTGGGACTACGTGGGTCTGCGTCCCCTGGCCCAGCGTGAGCTCAAGACCGACCTCACCCAGGAAGAGATCGACCGCCGGTTCTTCGCCATAGCCACCGATCTCGCCGGAACCCCCAGCGACCTCATCGCCCCCGACGGGACCCTCGCCTGGCACGGCCGCAGCACCGCCTGGGGCGCCACCCAGTCACATCGGGCAGCCACCGCGTACACGCCGCTGCGCTACCCCGGCCAGTACTTCGACCCGGAGACGGGTCTGCACTACAACTTCAACCGCTACTACGACCCGGAACTCGGCCGCTACACCACTCCCGACCCCCTGGGCCTCGCTCCCGCGGCCAATCACTACGCCTACGTCCCCAATCCCTTCACGCTGGCCGATCCGCTGGGACTCGCAGGGTGCGAAGCGGATCCGACGTGGGGTGGGCGCGTCAGGTTCGTTCGAGACGAACACGGCCGACCTTACGAGATGCACGCCACCGTCACCCGCGACATGCTCGGCGAGGGGACAGACGCCAACAAATCCCTTCGACCGCCGGGCTTCGTGCATGGTACGGACCATAATCAAGCCCGTGGGCACATGCTCGCGAACATGCTCGGAGGATCAGGAGATAGCCTGGACAATCTATTCACCATAACTCAAAATCCCACGAATTCACCCCATATGCGAGACCTTGAGCAGTCGATCCATGACGCCGTGAAGAAAGACGATGGGGAGATCGTCCAGTACAGCGTTTACCTGGAATACACGGACAGCAATAAGGACTCCGTGCCCAAATGGATCACGATGGAGGCTGACGGAAACAAAGGCTTCCATTTGAGTGCAGACCTCAAAAACCCTGACCATGCTGCACAGCAGACCCGACGCCGACAAGGAATCGAATGACCGAAATCAGAGCATTGACTCAACTGTGCCCCCCGCCCCCCAATACGACTGATCCCATCGACTGGGCGGCGGTCGAGGCTCGACTCGGCATGAGGCTTCCCGAGGACTATAAGGAGCTCGCCTCCGCCTACGGCCCTGGGCGCTTCGCCGACTACCTCTACATTTTCTACCCCCAGGCCCGGTCCGCGTATGTCGACCTGACCGGACCGATGCCGGCCAGGATCCGCGACCAGCTCCACAAAGACTACATTCAGGGCTCGCATCCCGTTCCGTACGACCCGCAGCACCTCTTCCTCATGGGAGGCACCGACAACGGCGAATACCTCTTTTGGGTCACTGAACCGTCAGAGGCACCAAACTCCTGGCGGATCGCGATCAATGAGGCCCGCGGCCCCCGCTGGTTCACCTTTGATGGAAACCTGATCACGTTCCTCACTTCTGTGCTAACCGGGGAAACGGACGTACCGCAGTTCCCCAAAGACTTCCTTCAAGGAGACGTCGGCTTTACTCCGTCGGCCCGCGACATCTGGGTACCACTTGCCGTTCCAGCTGCACCTCCCGCTAATCCCGACGCGATTCGCGAGTGGGCTCGCGCCAACGGATACGAGGTCCCCTTCCGAGGGCGTATCCCCGCGACAGTCCGTGACGCCTGGGAGCGGGCCACGCGAGGAGGGGAGTGACACCTGTCCGTGCTGTGGAGCAGAGAGTAACTCGCGGGGGCGCCGCCCTGGACCGCCTCACTCAGGTAATCGCACCGCCGTCCGAGCCCAACTCGCCGCGCTGGTGAAGCAGGGTCTTGCCTTCCGGCATCCGCGTCCGCCGCACGACCACTTCCTGACCCCAACCGGGCATCGCATACGGGAGACGCCCGCCGAGGAGCCGGTGGCGCCCACCCCGGCGCCGGCGGACTCCGGTGCGTTCGCCGCGCGGGTGGGCGGTGAGGAGTCGGCGGACACCACCCCCGCGCGGACGCGTGAGGTGCACAGCGCCTGGCAGGGGCTCCTGGAGCTGCGCCGGATGACCGATCCGGGCAGTGCCACGGACCGTCCGTGCGCCTGGGAGCGTACACACCTGGTACGGGCCGCGGCGCTCGCCCTGGAGGCCGCGGGACACCGGCCCGCGACGGGCGACGGCGCCGGCTACCGGGTGCGCGCGACCCCCCAGCCGGAGGCGGTCGCCGTGCACGAACCGGACCTCACGGCACTGCGCGCCTGCGCGGCCACGCTGGAGAAGGCGGGCTGGCAGGTGAGCGAGCACACGGAGCCGCGGACGCGGGCACGGTACGTGCTGGCGTCGCCACGCCGGACATGAGCCAGGGCCGTCGGCCGGGAACCGTCCCTGACGGCCGGAGGCCGGCCGTTCAGCCCTCCGCGGCGATCCGCGCCAGGCGCTGGGCCTCCTGCCGGGTGGAGCGGGCGATGGCGTCCTCGTCGACATGCAGCAGACGGCCGTTCTCCACGACCGGTTCGCCATGGACGAGGGAGAGCGTGACCGGGGCCGCCGCGCCGAAGACCAGCGCGGTCACCGGGTCGGCGATGGAGGCGTGGGCCAGGGTGTCGAGCTTCCACAGCACGAGGTCCGCGAGCTTGCCCGGTTCCAGGGAGCCGATCTCCGCGGCCCGGCCCAGGACTTGGGCACCCCCGTGGGTACCGAGACGCAACGCCTGACGGGCGTTCAGGGCCGCCTCGCGATGGGCGCCGAGGCGGTTGATCAGAAGGGCGTTGCGCAGTTCGGTGTGGAGTTCACCGGACTCGTTGGACGCCGTGCCGTCGACACCGAGGCCGACCGGGACGCCGGCGGCGAGCATGTCGGGCACCC
>CBFHCJ010000551.1:0-4932 GCA_965654005.1 uncultured Streptomyces sp.
GTTCGGATGCACCGTCGGGCCGGCCATGGCGGCCGCCGCACCCCCACCACCACGTGTTGCGGCGGCCGGTACAGGTCTCACTCTCTTCTTACCTGGGGGTATTTACGGGTAAGTACCCTCGCGGTACCGTGAGGGGCATGCCAGCCCTCAACGTGGAGTTCAGTGATCGCGAGCTGGAGGATCTGCGGCAGATCGCCAAGGAGCGGGGTACGTCGATGAAGGCCCTCGTGCGCGAGGCCGCCGCGGCAGACATCGCGCGACACCGGGCCCTGCAGGAAGGCGCCGAGGCCTTCCGCCGGTTCTTCGCCACGCACGCGGACGAGTTCGCGGCCGCCTTCCCCGAGGACGAGCCGTCGGCCAAGGGCGAGGGGCAGGACGCCTGACCGATGGCTCCCGTCCTCCATATCGACGTGCCCTGGCTGCTCCAGCGCCACGAAGAGGTCCTGCCCGACCAGCCCGTGATCAACGATTTCTCCGCGCTGGTCGCCGCCGTCGCCCGCCACCGGGTGGACCCGCCTCGCCTCGGCGTGGACTCCGATGCGGCCTGGCGCGCCGCCGCCCTGCTGCACACGCTGGCGCTGCTCAAGCCGCTGCCGTCGGCGAACGCGCGCTTCGCCTGCGCCACCGCTGTCGCCTATATGTTCGTCAGCGGCGTCGGTATCGACCCGCCGTACGGCGCCCTGGTCGACCTCACCCGCGATCTGATCTCCGGCAAGACCGATGTCTACGGCGCCGCGGACCGGCTGCGGTCCTGGCAGATATGACGCACCCGTAGCGCGGGGCGGGGGCGGGCCGTTCGGGCCCGGCCCGCCCTCTGGGCCGCCGACCGTGGGCGGGAGGATCGGGGTCGGCGGCCCGTTGCGCGTGGGAGAGCCGCCGTTCCGCGCGCGGCCCGAAGAGGAGGCCGGTTCCCAGTGGACTACGGAGTTCCGTGTGTCGGGAGCGTGCGTGCGGTACCTGTGCGAGCGCTGCGATTTCCGAGGCCCGCCCAGCCCCGGACCTCAATCACCGAGCGCGAGCCGGATGCCGAACGCGCCGATGACCGTACCGGTGATCCGGTCGAGCAGGCGCCTGGTGGAGGTGCGCCGCAGACGGTCGCGCAGCATGTGTGCGAAGCCGATCAGTACAGACGACCAGAGCGTTCCCAGCACGACATGGGTACCTGCCAGCAGCACGCCCATGGCGAGATGTGACGTGCCGACCGGAATGAACTGCGGCAGAACAGCGACATAGAAGGCCCCCACCTTGGGGTTGAGCAGGTTCGTCAACGCGCCCTGACGCCAGCCGCCGGCCACCGTGTCCGATGCACCGGCCCGCAGCCCGCACGCTTCGTCGTCCACCTCCGATGCCGCCGTCCCGGCCGTGCCGCGTCGGGTGGACCAGAGCAGACGACCCCCCATCCACACCAGGTAGGCGGCGCCCACCCAACGGACGATCCCGTAGGCCAGGTGGGAGGCGGTCAACAGGGCGGTCACCCCCAGAGAGGTGAGGACACCCCAGGCCAGGGTTCCCGTCTGGATACCGAGGACGACACCCCAGGCGCGACGGCGGTGGCCCAGCGCCGCCGTACGCAATATGAGCGCGGTGTCAAGTCCCGGAGTGAGGGTGAGCAAGCCGACGATCACAGCGAAGCCCCATAGGGCGGAGAAGTCGATCACGCGATGACCCTAAGAGGTCGAGCGGTTCGGAGGCCAGAATCCTGCCCGGAATCGGGCAAGGGGTGTGGCCTCCGGGTTTCGGGCCCTACGTGCACCCCGCCGGGCCTCCGACCCGTCTTTGGGGTACCCCGGCTGCGCGGGGCTTCGGTGCCGCCGGGCTGGGGCAGGGAGCGGTGTGCCACCCGACGGTCGATCCAGCGCTAAGTTTTATTCAGAACTGAGGAACCCGGGTACGAACCCGCAGCCCGGAGGGCAGCCGCCGGGTCGCTCGCACGCGGCGAGGAGGTGGGACGGTGGACACGCGGAGTGCCACCGGCGACGCGCCGGACCCGTATACCGTCCTGGGCGTGGACCGCTGGGCCTCTACCGAGCGGATCACCTCGGCGTTCCGGCGACCGGTGCGCGGACTGCATCCCGACACCGGTTCCGGCGACGCGGCGGAGGAGGCCCTCGCGCGGGTACTCGGCGCCCATGAGACGCTCCGCGCCCCCGCCGCACGCGCGGCCTACGACCGCCGTCGGCGGCCCGCCCCCGTCCCGGTGCGCCGTGTCATGGCGGTCAGGGCGAGCGGCGCGGGGCTGACATCGGCCCGCGCACCCCTGCTGCGCGCCGGCCCGGCCCGGGTGGAACGGACCCTCTGACGCAATCGCCAACGAGGGACGACGAGGAGGGAGAGACCTCATGGCACGTCCCGTCGGTATCGACCTCGGCACCACGAACTCGGTGGTCTCGGTTCTCGAGGGAGGCGAGCCCACCGTCATCACCAATACCGAAGGCGCCCGGACCACTCCGTCGGTCGTGGCCTTCGCCAAGAACGGCGAGGTGCTCGTCGGCGAGGTCGCGAAGCGCCAGGCGGTGACCAACGTCGAGCGCACCGCGCGCTCCGTCAAACGCCACATGGACGACCAGTCATGGCGCTTCCCGGACAGCGGCACCATCGACGGCAAGAAGTACACCGCACAGGAGATCTCCGCGCGCGTGCTGCAGAAGCTGAAGCGAGACGCGGAGGCGTACCTCGGCGAGGACGTCACCGACGCGGTGGTCACCGTACCCGCGTACTTCGACGACACCCAGCGGCAGGCCACCAAGGAGGCCGGGGAGATCGCCGGCCTGAACGTCCTGCGGATCATCAACGAGCCGACGGCGGCCGCGCTGGCGTACGGACTCGACAAGGAGAGCGACCAGACGGTCCTCGTCTTCGACCTCGGCGGCGGCACCTTCGACGTGTCGCTTCTGGAGATGGGCGAGGGCGTCATCGAGGTCAAGGCCACCAACGGCGACACCCACCTCGGCGGTGACGACTGGGACCAGCGGATCGTCGATCATCTGGTCACGCGGTTCAAGAACGCGTACGGCATCGACCTGGCCAAGGACAAGATGGCGGTCCAGCGGCTGCGCGAGTCCGCCGAGAAGGCCAAGATCGAGCTGTCGAGTTCCTCCGAGACGACCATCAACCTGCCCTACATCACGGCCTCCGCGGAGGGTCCGCTGCACCTGGACGAGAAGCTGACGCGCGCGCAGTTCCAACAGCTGACCAGTGACCTGCTGGACCGCTGCAAGGGGCCCTTCCACCAGGCGGTGAAGGACGCCGGGATCAAGTTGTCCGACATCGACCATGTGATCCTGGTGGGCGGTTCGACGCGTATGCCCGCGGTGACGGAACTGGTCCGTGAACTGACCGGCAAGGAGCCGCACAAGGGCGTCAACCCGGACGAGGTCGTGGCCGTCGGAGCCTCGCTGCAGGCCGGTGTGCTCAAGGGTGAGGTCAAGGACGTCCTGCTGCTCGACGTCACGCCGCTGTCGCTCGGTATCGAGACCAAGGGCGGCATCATGACCAAGCTGATCGAGCGCAACACCACGATCCCGACCAAGCGGTCGGAGATCTTCACCACGGCCGAGGACAACCAGCCGTCCGTGCAGATCCAGGTCTACCAGGGCGAGCGCGAGATCGCGGCCTACAACAAGAAGCTCGGCATGTTCGAGCTGACCGGTCTGCCGCCGGCGCCGCGCGGCGTCCCGCAGATCGAGGTGTCCTTCGACATCGACGCCAACGGGATCATGCACGTCACGGCGAAGGACCTCGGCACCGGCAAGGAACAGAAGATGGCCGTCACCGGCGGCTCCGCGCTGCCGAAGGACGACATCGACCGCATGGTCCGCGAGGCGGAGGCGCACGCCGAGGAGGACCGCAAGCGGCGTGAGGCGGCCGAGACCCGCAACCAGGGCGAGCAACTCGTCTACCAGACCGAGAAGCTCATCTCGGAGAACGCGGACAAGATCCCCGCCGACGCGAGGAGCGAGACGGAGGGTGCCATCGCGGATCTCAAGGAGAAGCTCAAAGGTGAGGACACTGCGGCGATCCGGCAGGCCATCGACAAGGCCGCCGCCGCGGCCCAGAAGATCGGCAGCGCCATGTATGCGCGAGCCCAGGGCGACACGACGCCGGAGCCGGGCGCGGCGAGCGGCGGCGCCGAGGGCGACGACGAGGTCGTGGACGCCGAGATCGTGGATGACGACGACACGTCACGGGCGGGCTGACCATGAACCGGATCCAGCCGCAGAGTACGGAGTTGCGGCGTCTGCTCGACGAGCGCACCGCCGACCTGCAGCGGGTGAAGGCCGAGTACGACAACTACCGCAAGCAGGTGCGACGCGACCGCATGGCGGTGCGCGAGATCGCGGCGGAGAACGTGCTGCGGGCACTGCTGCCCGTTCTGGACGCCGTAGACGGGGCCCGCAGGCAGGAGGCCATGACTCCCGGTCTGAAGGCCGTCGCCGATGTCCTGGAGACCCAGCTGGGCTCCCTGGGACTGCGGACGTTCGGGGAAGAGGGCGAGCCCTTCGACCCGATGTGGCACGAGGCGGTGACGCATGTCGTCTCGCCCGACGCCGACCGCCTGACCTGCACCGAGATCATGAGCCCCGGGTACCGGGTGGGTGACCGGCTGCTGCGTCCGGCGCGCGTCACGGTCACCGGCCCGCCTCCGCCCCCGGGAGTCCGGAGAACGGACCGTTGAGCGAGTGAGCCGCCCCGGCCTGTCCGGAGCGGCTCACACCTCCTCGGCGGGTGGCTCGCGGTGCCCGGCGTCCGGTCCCTGGGCCCGTACGCGCTGTACGTGCTCCAGCGACTCGCGCGGCTCCGTGAGCCAGTCGTCGGTGTGCTTCTGCACCAGGCGCACACCAGGCGAGTGCGTCGCTGCGGCTGCGGGCCACCCCGCCCGCGATGAGCGTGTCCAGCACCTGGCGTTCGGGCTGGCGCAGCGAGGTGCCTGCG
>CBFHCJ010000552.1:0-4919 GCA_965654005.1 uncultured Streptomyces sp.
CCAGGTTCTCCTTCATGATCACCGTGGACTTCACCAGCAGCCCGGACATGCCGATCACGTCGGCCTTGTGCTCCTCGGCCGCCTCCAGAATGGCCGAAACCGGCTGCTTGATCCCGAGGTTGACGACGTTGTAGCCGTTGTTGGACAGGATGATGTCGACGAGGTTCTTGCCGATGTCGTGGACGTCGCCGCGCACGGTGGCCAGCACGATGGTGCCCTTGCCCGCCTCGTCGGTCTTCTCCATGTGCGGTTCGAGGTGGGCGACGGCGGCTTTCATGACCTCGGCGGACTGCAGCACGAACGGCAGCTGCATCTGCCCGGAGCCGAACAGCTCGCCGACCACCTTCATGCCGTCCAGCAACGTCTCGTTGACGATGTCCAGGGCGGGGCGCTCGCGCAGCGCCTCGTCGAGGTCGGCATCGAGGCCGTTGCGCTCGCCGTCGATGATCCGCCGCTTGAGCCGCTCCTCCAGGGGCAGCGCGGCCAGTTCCTCCGCCTTGCCGGCCTTCAGGGACTTGGCGGTGGCGCCCTCGAACAGCGCCATCAGCTTCTGCAGCGGGTCGTAGCCCTCCGAGCGGCGGTCGTAGATCAGGTCGAGGGCCGTGGTGACCTGTTCCTCGTCGAAGCGTGCGATCGGCAGGATCTTCGACGCGTGCACGATCGCCGAGTCGAGTCCGGCCTTCACGCATTCGTCGAGGAAGACGGAGTTGAGCAGGATGCGGGCGGCCGGGTTGAGGCCGAAGGAGATGTTGGACAGGCCGAGTGTGGTCTGCACCTTGGGGTGGCGCTTCTTCAGCTCGCGGATCGCCTCGATGGTGGCGATGCCGTCCTTGCGGGACTCTTCCTGGCCGGTGCAGATGGTGAAGGTCAGACAGTCCACGAGGATGTCCTCCTCGTGGATGCCCCAGTTCCCGGTCAGGTCGGCGATCAGCCGCTCGGCGATCTCCACCTTGTTCTCGGGGGTGCGGGCCTGGCCCTCCTCGTCGATGGTCAGCGCGATCAGCGCGGCCCCGTGCTCCTGGGCCAGCCGGGTCACCTTCGCGAACCGTGACTCCGGGCCGTCCCCGTCCTCGTAGTTGACCGAGTTGATGACGGCCCGGCCGCCCAGCTTCTCCAGCCCGGCCCGGAGGACGTCGACCTCGGTGGAGTCCAGCACGATCGGCAGCGTGGAGGCGGTCGCGAACCGGCCCGCCAGCTCCTCCATGTCCGCGACGCCGTCGCGGCCCACGTAGTCCACGCACAGGTCGAGCATGTGCGCGCCCTCGCGGATCTGCTCACGGACCATCTCCACACAGTCGTCCCAGCGGCCCTCCAGCATGGCCTCGCGGAACTTCTTGGAGCCGTTGGCGTTGGTGCGCTCCCCGATCGCCAGGTACGCGGTGTCCTGGCGGAACGGCACGCTCTGGTAGAGGGAGGCGGCGCCGGGCTCGGGCCGCGGGTCGCGCTCGGCCGGGGTGAGGTCGCGGACGCGCTCGACGACCTGGCGCAGGTGCTCGGGGGTGGTGCCGCAGCAGCCGCCGATCAGGGAGAGCCCGTAGTCGCGGACGAAGTTCTCCTGGGCGTCGGCCAGGCCCTCGGGACCGAGTGGGAAGTGGGCGCCGTCCTTGGTGAGGACCGGCAGGCCGGCGTTCGGCATGCACAGCAGCGGGATGCGGGAGTGGCGGGTGAGGTAGCGGAGGTGCTCGCTCATCTCGGCGGGGCCGGTCGAGCAGTTCAGGCCGATCATGTCGATGCCGAGCGGCTCCAGCGCGGTCAGCGCGGCGCCGACCTCGGAGCCGAGCAGCATGGTGCCTGTGGTCTCGAACGCCATCGAACACAGCAGCGGGACCTCGATGCCGGTGGCTTCCATGGCACGCCGGGCGCCCAGGATGGAGGCCTTGGTCTGCAGCAGGTCCTGGGTGGTCTCGACGATGAGGGCGTCCGCGCCGCCGGCGAGCAGGCCCTCGGCGTTGGCCTGGAAGCCGTCTCGGAGGGTGGTGTAGCCCACATGGCCGAGGGTGGGCAGCTTGGTGCCGGGGCCGATGGAGCCGAGGACCCAGCGGGGGCGGCTGTCGTCGGCCACGAACCGGTCGGCCACCTCGCGGGCGATCCGGGCGCCCGCCTCGGACAGTTCGTACACGCGGTCGGCGATCTCGTACTCGGCCATGGCCGCGTGGTTCGCCCCGAACGTGTTGGTCTCCACGCAGTCGACGCCCACCGCGAAGTACGCCTCGTGGACGGAGCGGACGATGTCGGGGCGGGTCAGGTTCAGGATCTCGTTGCAGCCCTCGAGGCCCTGGAAGTCCTCCAGCGTCGGGTCCTGGTCCTGGAGCATCGTGCCCATCGCGCCGTCGGCCACCACCACACGGGTGGCGAGGGCTTCCCGGAGGGCTTCGCTTCGGGTCCGGCTGTCGGTGGAGGCGGACGAGGGGGACGGATTCGGCAACGAGGCCATGGAAGATGCTCCCTGCAGTGCGACGGCTGTCGGCTTTGCGCTTGCCATGGACCTTTCCATGGAAGACGCCCGCGGCCAGGGTAGCCCGGAGCAGCTCGTACGGTCAGAGGCGTCCACGGGGCGGACGGGTGTGGGCCGCGTGACCCGCATGGGGATTCCGGTGGAACGCATGGCGACCACCTATTGGCGAGGCGTCGACAACGACCGGTAGTGTTCGGCAATGCCGAACGTTGGTAATCACGGCTTTCGGCCGACTGTCGAAGGGGACGGAGGGCAGGACGGGCGATGGCACGGAACATCCAGTCCGTAGAAAGGGCGGCAGCGATGCTGCGCCTGCTCGCGGGCGGCGAGCGACGGCTCGGCCTGTCCGACATCGCCTCGTCGCTGGGCCTCGCCAAGGGCACGGCCCACGGCATACTGCGCACGCTGCAGCACGAGGGGTTCGTCGAGCAGGACACGGCCTCGGGCCGCTACCAGCTGGGGGCCGAGTTGCTGCGCCTCGGGACCACCTATCTGGACGTGCACGAACTGAGGGCGCGCGCCCTGGTGTGGACGGACGACCTGGCCCGCTCCAGCGGGGAGAGCGTCTATCTGGGGGTGTTGCACCAGCAGGGCGTGCTGATAGTGCACCACGTGTTCCGGCCCGACGACAGCCGGCAGGTCCTGGAGATCGGGGCGATGCAGCCGCTGCACTCCACGGCGCTCGGCAAGGTGCTGTCGGCGTACGACCCGGTCGCGCACAGCGAGGTACTGGAAGCCGACCGGAAGGCGTTCACCGACCGGACCGTGTGCGAACTGGAGGGTTTCGAGCACATCCTCGACATGACGCGCGCCCGCGGCTACGCGGCCGACGTCGAGGAGACATGGACCGGTGTGGCCTCGGTCGCCGCACCCATCCACGATCGGCGGCGAATGCCCGTGGGCGCCGTCGGCATCACCGGTGCCGTGGAGCGTGTGTGCCGTGACGGGGAGCTGCGGCCCGAGCTGATCGCGGCGGTCCGCGACTGCGCCCGCGCGGTGTCGCGGGACCTGGGCGCCGGGCGGTTCTGAACCACGGACCACGCTGAACCACGGACCATGCTGAACCCCGGACCACACTGAACCACGGACCACGCTGAACCACGGACCGTCCTGACCCCACCGTCCTGAACGGCGACACCACCGCCGGGACCCCCCGCGCCGCTGCGCGACGACGAGACGTACCTGTTCGCACGTCGGTGCGCACCGCCTCGAGATCGATGACTCCCAGCGATCAATAACGATCGTGCATTCGATAACGGAACTCTTGACGACCCTGTGAGGCGAGAGCGAGACTCCCGTCCATGGGTCGGCATTGCCGAACATCAATCGGCAATGCGCGCTGGAGCGTGGCAACGCCAAGGGTCGACTTCGCTCTCACCCCCGAGGGCGCGTACCACCGGAGGGACCCGGGGTTCGCTTTCCCCTGGACGAAGGACGGCTCGCCCTCCCTTGGACGAAGGACGAAGGAGTCGCGGGTGTCCAGCTCCGAGATCTTCATCGGCGAGACCATCGGTACAGCGATACTCATCCTTCTCGGCGGCGGCGTCTGCGCCGCAGTGACGCTGAAAGCCTTGAAGGCCTCCAAGGCCCGTGACGCCGGTCGGCTCGCCATCGCTTTCGGCTGGGGCTTCGCCGTTCTGACGGCGGTCTGTACCGCACCGCTCTCCGATGCCCACCTCGACCCGGGCCTGCCGCTCGCGCTCACCATCAAGGACGGCGGCCGGAGCAACGTCCCGGTCTACTGGGCCGACCGGCTGCTCGGCGCCATGATCGGTGCGACCCTGGTGTGGGTCGTCCACCCGGACCCGTTCCGGGCTCACCTGACCGACCCTGATCACCTCGTTCGGGGTGGTCGGCGTCGGCCTCTCGCCGGGCGGCCCGACGGGTCACGCGATCGCCCCGGCCCGTGACCTCGGTCCGCGCATCGTGCACGCCCTGCTCCCCCTGCCCGGCAACGGCGGCTCCGACTGGGGCCACGCCTGAATACCGGTCGTCGGCCCGCTGGTCGGCGCGGCGATCGCTGCAGGCGTCTACAAAGTCGCCTTTGCTTGAGAGGTGAGCTTCCGCCAAGGCACCGCTGCCAGCACCGCGCGTAGAGACCGCCTCTCATATCCATGGAACTTCAGGAGCACACCGTGACCGACGCACACACCGCCGGCCCGTTCATCGCCGCCATCGACCAGGGCACGACCTCCTCGCGCTGCATCATCTTCGACCGGGACGGCCGTATCGTCTCCGTCGACCAGAAGGAGCACGAGCAGATCTTCCCCAAGCCGGGCTGGGTCGAGCACAACGCCACCGAGATCTGGACGAACGTCCAGGACGTCGTCGCCGGAGCCGTCGAGAAGGCCGGCATCACCCGGGACGACATCAAGGCCATCGGCATCACCAACCAGCGCGAGACCACCGTGCTGTGGGACAAGAACACCGGTGAGCCCGTCCACAACGCCATCGTCTGGCAGGA
>CBFHCJ010000553.1:0-4918 GCA_965654005.1 uncultured Streptomyces sp.
AGCTCGACGACCGCGTCGTCGATTACTCCGAGCGACCGTATCCGCATCTCCTCCAACACGGAGAAGACCTTACGAGGTCGGACGGGGGAAGTGCGAGCGCCCCCTGTCACCCTAGGGAGGTACACCGCGCCCCTGTAACGACCTGCTCCCCAGGTCGTAAGGGCGCGGGGCTGTGACATCGCGCGGCTCCGCCGCGTGGGCGCGAGAACCACGAACGACCCGCACTCGGTGGACAACCCATAACGGTCAGTGAGGTCGCCCTCGCCATCCGGACACCGGAAGCGCGAACTTGGCCACCAGCCGGTCAGTGAACGACGCATGGTGCAGCCGAGCCAGCCGCACCGGCACCGCCCCCCGCCGCACCTCAACCCGCGCCCCCCGCGGCAGCTCCACCATCCGCCGCCCGTCGCACCACAGCACCCCGTGCGGTGTGTCCGGCTGCACCTCCACGGCGAGCACCGAGTCCGGCGAGGTCACCAGCGGCTTGGCGAACAGCGCGTGCGCGCTGATCGGCACCATGAGCAGCGCCTCCACCTCCGGCCACACCACGGGCCCGCCCGCGGAGAAGGCGTACGCGGTGGATCCGGTAGGGGTGGCGCACACGACGCCGTCGCAACCGAACCCGGTCACCGGCCGCCCGTCGATCTCCAGGACGACCTCCAGGAGCTTCTCGGCGGAGACCTTCTGCACGGCCGCCTCGTTCAGCGCCCAGTCGGTGTGCACGATGTCGCCGTTCTTGTGCACGACGACGTCGACGGTCATACGCTCCTCGACCTCGTACGTCTTCATCACCACCCGGTCGACGACCCGGTCGAGGTCGTCGCGCTCCGCCTCCGCGAGGAAGCCGACCCGGCCGAGGTTGACGCCGAGCATCGGCACCCCGGAGGCGCGGGCGAACTCGGCGCCGCGCAGCAGCGTGCCGTCACCGCCCAGCACGATGAGCAGCTCGCACCCGTCGAGGCACTGCGGGGTGGCCTCCTTGACCAGCTCGACCTCTTCCGGCAGCGGAAGGTCGGCCGCCTCGTCCTCCAGGGCGCGCACCCCGATCCCGCACCGCAGCAGCCCCTTGACCACGAGCTCGGCGCTGCGAATGGCGGCGGGCCGCCCGGTGTGGGCGAGCAGGAAAACAGTACGAGCTCGGTTCTCAGTCAACGCGGCCCCTCCGCCACTGCACGGTCAACGTCGGCCGGATCCAGTGCGGGTGCTCCGGCTCGCAGCCACAGAAAATACTCGACATTGCCTGACGGCCCGGGCAGCGGACTGGCGGTCACGCCCTTCACCCCGAGCCCCAGTTCCGCGGCCCGTTCGGCCACCCCGCGCACGGCCTCGGCGCGCAACTCCGGGCTGCGCACGACCCCGCCGCTGCCCAGCCGTTCCTTCCCCACCTCGAACTGAGGCTTGACCATCATCACCAGGTCGGCGTCCGGCTTCGTGCACCGCAGCAGGGCGGGCAGCACCAGTCCGAGCGGGATGAAGGACAGATCCCCCACGACAAGATCCACTGGCTCCCCGTCGATCGCTTCGAGCGTCAACTCGCGTACGTTCGTACGGTCCTTGACGGTGACGCGTTCATCGCTCTGAAGAGACCAGGCAAGTTGTCCGTATCCGACGTCGACGGCGACGACGTGGGCGGTGCCCGCGCGCAGCAGGACGTCGGTGAAGCCTCCGGTGGACGCGCCGGCGTCCAGTGCCCGCCGGCTCTCGACCACGAGCCCCTGCGGCAAGAAGGCCTTCAGGGCGCCCGCGAGCTTGTGGCCGCCCCTCGACACGTAGTCGGGGTCGCCTTCGTCCTGCGCCACCACGATCGCGGCCGCGGTCTCCACCTGCGTGGCGGGCTTGGTCGCGACGGTCTTGCCGACGGTGACCCGGCCCGCCGCGATCAGCTGGCTCGCGTGCTCGCGCGAGCGCGCGAGCTTCCGGCGGACCAGCTCCGCGTCGAGACGGCGGCGTGCGACTCCTGCCACGTTGGGTTCAGCTCCTGTTGCCATACGTCGATGGGGGCGCCGGGGGTCCCGGGCGGGCGTCGAGCGCGGTGAGCGCGTCGCGCAGCCCCTCGTGTACATCCTCGTACACCTCGACGTGTCCGTCGGCGGCGAGGTGGTCGGCGTCGGCCAGCCGCTCCAGCAGGGCATCGACGTCGGCGTTGCCGGTGGGGGTGCGGGGCATGCTCAGCGGGGCCGGGGCTGCGGGGTCGTACTCCGGTTCGGCCGAGGATCCGGCCTCCGGTACGGCCTCTTCCGCCAGGGCCTCGGCCTCGGCCTCGGGCACAGAGTGGCTCATGCCCAGACGCTACCTCGTAGCACTGAGGTACCGTCGCTCACGATGGCGACGATTGAGGAGTGCCGCAGCGCACTCGAGAAGCTCTCGGACAATCTGGCGGGCGCCGACGGGGACGTACGCACGGCCGCGGCCCTGGACCGCTCGCTCAGCTGCCGTATCACCGACCTGGACATCACCTTCGTCGGCCGCCTCAAGGACGGCCGGATCGAGGTGCTCCATACGCTCCAGGGACCACCGCGAGAGAAGGCACAGATAAGGCTGACGATGACCGGCGACGACCTGGTGGCGATGGTCGACGGCCACCTCAACTTCGCGAAGGCCTGGGGCTCGGGCCGGGTGAAGCTGGAGGCGGCAATCCTGGATGTGTTCCGCCTCAGGAAGCTTCTTTAGCCGCCGGGCGTGTCTCGGGAGGCCTTCGGGAGGCTTTCGGGAGGCATTTTTTCGGCCGCCACGCGCGCGTGCCTTGCGCGGGCCGGCACCACCAGCGGCGTCCCCGTCTCCGGGTCGTCGATGACCTGGCAACGCAGGGCGAACACCTGCTCGACCAGCTCGGCCGTGACGATATCGTTCGAGGCGCCCTCGGCGATGACCGTTCCGCCGCGCAGGGCGATGAGGTGGGTGGCGTACCGGGCGGCGTGGTTGAGGTCGTGCAGGACCGCGACCAGCGTGCGCCCCTGCTCGTCGTGAAGTTCGGCGCACAGGTCGAGCACATCGATCTGGTGCTGGATGTCGAGGTAGGTGGTCGGCTCGTCGAGCAGCAGCGGCGGGGTCTGCTGGGCAAGCGCCATGGCGATCCACACCCGCTGCCACGAGTGCGCCGACCGTCGAGCCCTGCCCGAGGCCGAGCATGTCCGGACTGCCCGGCGGAGATGAACTCCTGGCCCGGATTGCCGTTGCCCACCCAGGACTTGAAAACGTCCTCGGCCGGGATCCGGAAGTCTCCGGTGCCGATCAGCACGACGCTCGCGGCGATCGCGGCCACCAGCGGCGGCGTGCGAAGTCGTCTCCCCCAAAGACCAGGACGCCGCCCGCGTGATGCTCCTACGGGCAGGTCCGAACCCGGCTGGTGCCGAGGGCGTAAGACCTCCGGGAGCGCCGCTCCCGGAGGCAGCCTGAGCCGGGAATCCCCGCTCAGCCCTGAAGGAAGAACTCCCCTCCCTTCAGAGAGCGGAGCACTCAAAGCCCCAGTCGTGCCAGCGCCTTCCCCCCGTCCAGCTCGCACGAGCCCTCGCCTGCCGCCGTCCAGGCCGCCGCGCACAGCGCCCGCAGTCCGTCCAGGGCCTCGCCCTCACCCTCCAGTTCCAGCCTCCCCCAAGCTCTCGACTTCGCCGGCGCAGAAGAGACCTCCGTCTGCCCCGCCGTCGCCGTCCAGCCGCCGCAGCGGAAACCGGCGCCCTCCGCGACGACCTCCGGCTGCCCGGTGAGCAGCCCGCGCAGATCCGCGTCGACGTACGTCGGACGGTGGTGCGGCGGCGCGGCGAGCAACTGGGCGCCGTCCGTCACGCCCGTCAGGACGAGCAGCGAGTCGACCTCTCCGTTGGACGCCCCTTCGATGTCCGTGTCCAGCCGGTCCCCGACCACCAGCGGCCGCTCGGCGCCGGTGCGCAGGATCGTCTCGCGGTGCATCGGCGGCAGCGGCTTGCCCGCCACCTGGGGCTCGGCGCCGGTCGCGATGCGGACGACCTCCACGGCCGCCCCGTTGCCCGGCGCGATCCCGCGCGCGCTCGGGATCGTCAGATCCGTGTTGGACGCGAACCACGGCACCCCACGCGCGATGGCATAACAAGCCTCCGCGAACCGCCCCCAGGGCAGCTCGGGCCCGCCGTACCCCTGCGCCACGGCGACCGGATCGTCGTCGGCCGACTCGACGGGCTCCAGCCCCCGCTCCCGCAGCGCGACGCGCAGCCCCTCACCGCCGATCACCAGCACACGTGCCCCCACGGGCAGCTGCTCGCTGATGAGCCGGGCGACCGCCTGCGCCGACGTGATGACGTCCGAGGCCTGCGTCGGTATCCCCAGCTCCGTCAGATGCGCGGCCACCGCGTCCGGCGTACGCAACGCGTTGTTCGTGACGTACGCCAGGTGCATCCCACCCTCCCGGGCGGTGCCAAGCGACCCCACGGCGTGCGCGATCGCGCTCCCGCCCGCGTACACCACCCCGTCAAGGTCGAGCAGCGCCGTGTCGTACGCCTCGCTCAACGGCTGTGCACTGCCCTCGGGTCGCGTCCTGACGGTCTGGCTCATTCCGCATCGCTCCTCGTTCGATCGTTTTCCCCCGATCATCCCGCACGGCACTGACACACTTACGATGCATCAATGAACACCGCAGGTCCCGGGGACGTACCCGCGCGCATGGGCCTTGAACTGACCCCCTTCAGGGGCCTGCGCTACAACCCCGACCGCGTCGGCAGCCTCGCCGCGGTCACCTCCCCGCCGTACGACGTCGTCGTACGGCCGGACGGCCTGCTCCACCTCGAGTCGGCCGATCCGCACAACATCGTGCGCCTGATACTTCCCCAGGCGGCCAGCCCGGCCGCCCGCAACGAACAGGCTGCCGACACCCTCCGCCGCTGGCTGGCCGACGGCATCCTGACGGCCGACGCCCAGCCCGGCCTCTACGTCTACGAGCAGCAGGGCA
>CBFHCJ010000554.1:0-4903 GCA_965654005.1 uncultured Streptomyces sp.
GGTGGCACCTCCCCCGGCCTTCGGCCGGGAGGGGCCCCCAGGCACCCTCAGGCCGTACGCCTGCCAGGCGCGGCGGGCCAGCGGCCAGTCCTGCAGCGCGGTGGCGGCGATGCCCACGTTCCACCAATCGGGCGCCCCGGTCTCCCGGTCGAGCAGGGCCACGGCGCGCAGCCCGGCGGTGCGGGCCTGCTCCCAGTCATGGCGGAACTTGTGCAGCAGGGCGAGGTTGAACCAGGACTCCGACAGCCAGGGCTCCAGGTCCGCGGCACGGGTCAGCAGCGCTCCCGCGTCCTCGTACCGGCCGTCGCCGATCAGCGTGAACGCGCGGTCGGTGGCCTGCCGCCAGGAGGCGGAGGGCCGGTGCCGTCCCTTCCCGAAGATCCTCACGATTCCCGCCTGCCAGTCCCTTGCGATTCCCGCCTGCCGATTCCCTGACGTCCGCGGGGGCCACGGGCCGAGCTGTGCCCCCAACACCCTCTTCTCGCATCCAACCACGTACGGCCGGACGGGCGCTCATTACCCATGGGTTACCCCGCCGCAGGCAAGGTCAGCCCGTCTCGCTGCAGCACCCGTGCGAGTGATTCCACGACCTCCGGCTGGTGGTCACGGGCACAGGCGAGCCGCAGCCGCTCCAGCGCGCTGAGCGGTCCCCCCGGACCCGTTTCTTCCCTCGCCATCTCCTCGTACGCGTTCACGGTCCGGACGATTCTGGCGCTGACCGGCTGCTTCCGGTAGGGGTCCGCCTGCCGTTCCACGACGACGGCGACCGCGGCGTCCACCCCCGTCTGGCGTACGACGGCGCCGCCCAGGAGCGCGATGCGCCGCTGTTCCTCGGCGGGCAGCCTGGCCGTGGCACCGGCCGGCACCGGGTCGACGAGGCTGAGCTGACCGATGTCGTGCATGAGGGCCGCGTACTCCAGCACGGTCAGCTCGGGCTCGGTCAGGCCCAGCTCGCGCCCCACGGCCCGGCTGAGCGCGGCCACGCGGCGGGCGTGCCCGACGGGCGTGTACCCGGCGATCTCGGTGGCGCGCGCCAGGGAGGCGATGGTCTGCCGGTAGGTGGTGCGCACGGCCGCGTACCGCCGGTAGGAGAGCTGGGTGAGCAGCAGCGGCAGCGAGAACACGGGCAGCGCCCACAGGCCGACGACCGCGACCGCCAGCGACATCACGGCGCCGGTCGCGCACACGGCCGAGCCGATGCCGAGCCGGCCCCGCAACTCCTCGCGCAGCAGCGGCCCGAACGGCCAGCGGGTGCGGGAGTGCGCCAGGGCGGCGGCGAGCACGGCGTCGCACAGCGTGGTGAGCACCAGCAGGGCGACGACGAGCAGCGCGTAGGCGGGTCCGCCCCAGCCGTGCAACCTGCCGTGGTTGTAGAGGGGTTGGAAGCAGACGGCGGCGAAGCCGACGGTGAGCAGGCGGCGGGTGAGGTGGTCGGCGGTGCATCCGCGGCCGCGTGCCACGTGCGGGACGCAGCCGACCAGGGCGGCCGCGAGGACGACGGCGACGACCTGCGGCACGCCGTGATGGGTGGGCTGCCCGGCGTTCTGCCCGAGCAGGGCGTAGGAGAGGGCCCCGGCCGCCCCGAGGGGCGCGGGCTCCCGCTCGTCGCTGCCGCTCCACCGGGACAGCTCCCCCATGGCGACGAGCACCCCGAAGGCGAGGGCCACGGCGGGTTCGTCGAGGCCGCGCCAGAGGGTGACGGCGAGGGAGTCGACGGCGAGCAACGCGGCCGCCACGTGGGCGAGGACGAGGCTGAGGCGGCCCGCCGCTTGGGCGAGGACGAGGCTCAGGCGGCCCGCCCCTTGGGCGAGGACGAGACGGCCCGCTGTCATGCGCCGCCTCCGCCATGTCCTCGCCCGGCAGGCTGACCGGCCACGGGCAGGGCCGACGGCGGCACGTTTTCGCGCGCCTCGTCCGCGGTCACCGCCGGATGCCAGCCGTGCCGGTCGAGGGCGCTGACCAGCGCCCGCACCATCACCGGGTCGAACTGGGCGCCCGCGCAGCGCTCCAGTTCCTCCAGCGCGGCCTCGACGGGACGGGCGCGCCGGTAGGAACGGGTCGAGGTCATCGCGTCGAAGGCGTCGGCGACCGCCACCACCCGGGCGAACTCGGGGATCTGCGAGCCCATGAGTCCATAGGGGTATCCGCTGCCGTCGAGCCGCTCGTGGTGGTGCAGGATCGCGGACCGCGCCTCGCCGAGGAAGCCGATCCCGCGGACCATCTCGTGGCCGTACTCGGGGTGTAGTTCGATGGTCCGCCGCTCCTGAGGGGTGAGCGGTCCGTCCTTTCTCAACAGGCGTGTGGGGACGCCGAGTTTGCCGACGTCGTGCAGGATTCCGGCGAACCGCAGCACCTCCACGCGCTCGTCGTCCATGCCGAGTTCGCGCGCGATCATCATCGAGGCCTGCCCGACCCGCTCGCTGTGCCCACGGGTGTACCCGTCCTTGATGTCGACGGCCTGGACGAGCGCGCGGATCGTCGCCTGGTGGGCCGCCCGCTCCCGGTGGTACTGGGCGAACACCCAGCAGGACACTTACATGGGCAGCAGCACGAGCAGGGCGGCGACCGGCCCGTACGGGCTGCGCCACAGCACGGCCATCATCAGCCCGGCGAGTCCGGGCACGGCGACGGGCGCCAGGGAGCGCAGGAACAGCCCGCGCCAGGCGGTGCGTGCCGGTACCCGCTCGGCCAGCGCCAGGATTCCGCCGTCGAGCACGGTGAGCACCAGGCAGAACGCCAGTACGGCGGCCCCGGCGGTCAGCAGCGCGTCCGGGAAGCGCGGGCCGACGACCGCGTCCCGTCCGCCCAGCGCCCAGTGCACGCGCGAGGCGGCCCATACGGCGAGGGCGAGCTCGGCGGCGCGCCAGCTCCGGCGCAGCCATGGCGGGTGCCGTGCGCCGCGGGCGAGCAGCGCCCCCGGCAGCGGCACGAGCGCGGCGGCCGGGGGCGGCAGCAGAAAGGCCGCGGCGAGCAGTACGGGGAAGAAGGTGCCGAGGCTGTCGGGGCCCTGGTGGCCGACGGGACCGGTGGGAAGCGCCCCTGTTCGAACGCGGCCGAGGGTGCGGGGAAGCGGGACCTGCTCGCAGCAGGCGTAGAGCACGGCGAGCAGGGCGACCGCCCACCAGGGGACCGGGAGCTCCGGCACGGGAGCCACGCACACCAGGGCGCCGAGGACGGCGCAGCCGACGTACACACGAGCCCATGGCGGAACCGGCCGCATGACGCACCTCCCCCGGAACCCGCGCCCGGTCCCGCACCGGGCGGGCCCGGTCATGCCCCTTTCAGGCTCCGGAGCCTAGAGGGGAGGGCAGCGCACGGGGGCGGTATTGGGGGAATCCGCGGGCCCCTGAGCCCCGGATTAGCACGTTCGGGTGACGATCCATCAGGACTCGAACAGGCGTTCATCGAACGCGAGTTCAGGACTCCTGTGGTGTCGCGGTCACGTCGTGCTCGGGCACGGTCCGGCCCGAACGGATCAGCTCGATACGGCCCATGACCTTCGCCCGGAGGTCGCTCGGCACGTCGTCATGGCCACAGCACCGCTTGACCAGCTTCTTCACGGCCTTCTCAAGACCGTACTTCTCCAGACACGGCGAGCACTCCTCGAAGTGGTGCTCGAACTTGTTGCAGTCGGCGTCGGGCATCTCCCGGTCGAGGAACTCGTAGAGATGATCGAGTACCTCACTGCAGTCCGTCTCGTGCGGCTCTCCGCAGCTCATGAGCCCGAGCCTTTCGCTTCGTTCGACTCTCCGGCGCCGGCCGGGACCAGCCCCCGCTCACGGGCGTAGTCCTCGAGCATGCCGCGCAGTTGACGGCGACCCCGGTGCAGCCGGGACATCACCGTACCGATGGGTGTCCCCATGATGTCCGCGATCTCCTTGTACGCAAAGCCCTCCACGTCCGCGAGATAGACGGCGATGCGGAACTCCTCGGGGATCGCCTGGAGCGCTTCCTTGACGTCCGAGTCGGGCAGGTGGTCGAGCGCCTGCGACTCCGCGGAGCGCAGACCGGTCGACATATGCGACTCGGCGCGCGCGAGCTGCCAGTCCTCGATCTCCTCGGCCGCGCTGCGCTGGGGTTCGCGCTGCTTCTTGCGGTAGGAGTTGATGAACGTGTTGGTGAGGATCCGGTACAGCCACGCCTTGAGATTGGTGCCCTCGCGGAACTGGTGGAAGGACGCGTACGCCTTCGCGTACGTCTCCTGCACCAGGTCCTCCGCGTCGGCCGGATTGCGCGTCATGCGCAGCGCGGCCGAATACATCTGGTCGAGGAACTCGAGCGCGTCCCGCTCGAAGCGCGCGCTGCGCGCCGCGGACGACTCCGCACCCGTGCCCCGGCCCTCGGGCTGCTCCGCCTGGCCGTTGTCGGTCCCTGCGTCGGTACCGGTGACCGGACCCACCTCCTCCAGCGACATGGCAGGACCGAAACCGGTCCCGCTGGAATCGGAGGATAGACGAACATCCCTACCCGCCGCCGCCCGAACAGGGGCGGTCTTGGCCGCGTGCAGCACCGTCCAGTCCAGGTCGGCGCTGCTGTCACGGTTCGGGCAGATGGTCGAACCCATGCGGCGGACTTCCTCTCGTGATGCGGTGCAGCACGGCAGTGCTGTCTGGTCCCCACAACATCGGTCCGCCCCGCGACATTCCCGGGGGTCACCCGAGTGACGTGACCCACTTCGTCACGGCGTTCGCGACGATCTCCAGAGCCTGCTCCTGGGTGATCTCCGCACGCTTCGGCACGGCGAAGCCGTGATCGCCGTACGGCACCTCCACGATCTCGTACGAGCCCTGCGGGAACTCCTCCGGTCTGCCGAACGGGTCGTTGCCGCCCTGTACGACGAGTGTGGGCACCCCCGCGCCGAGCAGCTCGTCGGCCCGGGACTTCTCGGGCTTGCCCGGCGGGT
>CBFHCJ010000555.1:0-4903 GCA_965654005.1 uncultured Streptomyces sp.
GTACGGGCTGATGAAGTGCGTGGTGAAGAAGCCGTCGCGGGCCTTGACCGCGCTGCGCAGGCGTACGGCCTCGTCGTCGACGGCCAAGACGGCCTGGCGGGCCTCGTTGCGGGACTGGGGGTCGGTGGAGACGACGGCGACCAGCGTGCCGAGCTCGGGGCGGTGCACCGGGACGCCGTCGGCGTCGAGGGCCTCGGTGATGCGCTCGGCGAGGTTGTCGGTGACCACGGCCGCGCCACCGGTCGCGGTGGATGCCTCGCGGACGAGGGCCCGGGTCAGCGCCTGGCGTGCGGCGGGCTGGGCGGTGACGGCACCGGGGACGGCGGCGGCCGGGAAGCGGGGGTCGGTGAGACCGAGCCGCAGGGCGTGCACATGACCCACGAAGCGGGCGTCGACGATCGCGACCCGCTGGTTCAACGGCACTGCGGCGAGGAGTGTCTCGGCGTCACCGGCGTCGGTGGCGACCCGCACGTCGAAGCCGAGGGACCGCAGATCGCCCTCGAGCGACGATCCGGGGACCGGCTGACCGGTGAGGATGGCGGTCGACAGACGAACTCACTCCCTGGGGCCCGACACGTACGGCGCCGGTCATGTGTGTGGTGTGGGGCGCCCGGACAGGGGCCGGGCGGCATGTCGGCAGAGGCTATCGGATGCCTGGGAGCCGGTGTTCACCGGCCGTTCATGGCCTGATCAACCCGTTCTGCGCGGCCACCGCCGCGATCATCATCGGGGATCGGGCGGGCACGCGACAAACCGCGGGAACAGAGCCATGCAATCGCGACATCACGACCTCTCCTTATGGAGGCCGTGTTTCCTTATGGAGGCTTTGTTCGCTGCAGGAGCCCTGTTCACCGGACGGGCATAGGGTGAGGGGCCATGACATGGCTGATCACCGGCGGGGCCGGATACATCGGGGCACATGTCGCGCGGGCGATGGCCGCTGACGGTGAGGGCGTCGTCGTCCTGGACGACCTCTCGACCGGGGTGTCGGCGCGGCTTGCGGAGAGTGTTCCGCTGGTGCAGGGCTCCACGCTGGACGGTGAGCTGCTGAAGCGGGTCCTCGCCGAGCACACGGTGACCGGGGTGGTGCACCTGGCCGCGCACAAGCAGGTCGCCGAGTCGGTGGCCCAGCCGACGCGCTACTACCAGGAGAACGTGGGCGGTCTGGTGACGCTGCTGGACGCGGTCGCGGGGGCGGGGATCAAGCGGTTCCTGTTCTCCTCCTCCGCGGCCGTCTACGGCAACCCTGATGTGGACCTCATCACGGAGGACACTCCCTGTGCGCCGATGAGCCCGTACGGCGAGACGAAGCTCGCGGGTGAGTGGCTGGTGCGGGCGGCGGGCCGGGCGCACGGCATCGCGACCGTGTGCCTGCGCTACTTCAACGTGGCGGGCGCGGCCGAGCCGGAGCTGGCCGACACCGGCGTCTTCAACGTCGTCCCGATGGTCTTCGACCGGTTGACCCGGGGCGAGGCCCCGCGGATCTTCGGCGACGACTATCCGACGCCGGACGGCACCTGCATCCGCGACTACATCCACGTCGCCGACCTCGCCGACGCGCATCTGGCGGCGGCCCGGCGGCTGGCCGAGGGCACCACGGGCGATCTGACCGTCAACATCGGCCGCGGCGAGGGCGTCTCGGTGCGCGAACTCGTCACGCTCATCGGTGAGGTGACCGGTGACACCACGCCGGCGCTCGTCGAGCCGCGCCGCCCCGGTGACGCGCCGCGCGCGGTGGCGTCGGCCGCGCTCGCCGGGCGGGAGCTGGGCTGGACCGCCCGGCGCGGCGTGCGCGAGATGGTGGCGTCGGCCTGGCGGGGCTGGCAGCTGCACCACCCGGAGACGAGCCACGGCTGACCGGCCGGGCGGCATCCGGTCGTCGGCGCGGCGTCGGAGCGGTCACACCCGTGCCGGGCACGACACGTGCGTGTGATGTTCGGGATGCACGATCGGGTGTGCATGCCGCCGTCGGCGTCGGTTCCGTGAGGACCGTACGACCGGTCCGGGCAGCCCGGCCGGGACATGCGGGGACTCAGGAAGTGCCGGGAGTGCCGGATTCGTACGGCAGACTTGGGGCTGGACAACCGATGCGAAGGATGGGTATGCCGATCACACCTGCCACCGCGACGCGCCGTTCGTCGAACGGCACCGCTGACGCCATCTTGCTGGAGCTGGTCGACGAGAACGGCACCACGATCGGCACCGCGGAGAAGCTCGCCGCCCATCAGCCGCCGGGTCGACTGCACCGGGCGTTCTCGGTGTTCCTCTTCGACGAGCGCGGGCGGCTGCTGCTCCAGCAGCGGGCGCGGGACAAGTACCACTCCCCCGGCGTATGGTCGAACACCTGCTGCGGCCACCCCTATCCCGGCGAGGCGCCGTTCGCGGCGGCGGCCCGCCGGACGTACGAGGAGCTCGGGGTCTCCCCGTCGCTGCTCGCCGAGGCGGGCACGGTCCGCTACAACCACCCGGACCCGCACTCGGGCCTGGTGGAGCAGGAGTTCAACCACCTGTTCGTCGGTCTGGTGCAGTCGCCTGTGTGCCCGGACCCGGAGGAGGTCGGGGCGACGGCCTTCGTGACCGTCGAGGAGTTGGCCGAGCGGTACGCGAAGGACACGTTCTCGTCGTGGTTCATGACGGTCCTGGACGCGGCGCGGCCGGCGATCAGGGAGCTGACGGGCGAGTCCGCGGGGTGGTGACCGGACGGTCCGTCCGACCCGCGCGGCAGGACGGGCTCACAGGAACCCGGGGGCTTTGAGCGGCAGGGCGACCCAGAACACCTTGCCGCCGCTCGCCGTGTGCTCGACGTCGCACACCCCGCCCGCCTCCCTGGTGATCTCGCGGACCAGGAGCAGTCCGCGGCCACCGGTCCGGCCGTGGTCGGCCTCCAGGGCGCTCGGGCGGTAGGGATGGTCGTCCTCCACCGCCACCCGCACCCACTCGGGGCCCACGGCGACCTCCACGGCGAGCATGGGCGACAGCAGTGCCGCGTGCCGGACCGCGTTGGTGACCAGCTCGGAAACGATCAGCAGCATGCCCTGCACGGTGTCGTCCGAGACCGGCACGCCCTGGCGGGCGAGCAGGTCCCGCACGGCGTGCCGCGCCTGCGGCACCGAGGCGTCCACGGCGGCGGCGGTGAACCGCCAGACCCCCTCGTACGGCAGTGGTGCCGGTCCTCTGCGCCCGCCCGGCATGTCCCCGCCGCTTTCAGGGCGCGGGCCAGACCCTCGCCCTTGGTTCTCCATCGTCCGGTCGCCACCCTTGCGCTCGATTATCACCACATGTCGAGTGTTGGGATTGCGCCGGTCCGTCCCGAAAGACTGAACACAAGTCAGCTGGTATCGACGACATCTGACCGCCTGCGTATGACAAGGTCGGTCGAGTGACCGCTCCTGTCCGCCGGGGCGCCGCCTTCGGAACTCTTCGGGTTGTACGGGTTTGCCTCCGGCTCGTCCCGTTCGTCGCACGGACGCCTTCTTGATCGTGCGCTCAGGGGGTCCGGATAGCATCCGGCGTATGGAGCCGCAGCTGCTGCACAGCCTCACCGACGGGGTCGCGACCGTCGTCATCCACCATCCGGCCAAGCGGAACGCCATGACGGCCGGCATGTGGGAGGCGCTGCCGCCGCTGCTCGACGAGCTGGCCGGGGAGCCGGCCGTGCGGGCGCTGGTGCTCACCGGCGACGGCGGGACGTTCTGCGCGGGCGCCGACATCTCCACGTTGCGGGGGTCGCCGGAACGGGCGCAGGACCTGGCCGTGCTGGCCGAGGAGGCGCTGGCCGCGTTCCCCAAGCCGACGCTGGCGGCGATCCGCGGCCACTGCGTGGGCGGGGGATCGCAGCTCGCATCGGCCTGCGATCTGCGGTTCGCCGAAGAGGGTGCGCTGTTCGGGGTGACGCCGGCCAAGCTGGGGATCGTCTACCCGGCCTCCTCCACTCGGCGCCTGGTGTCGCTGGTGGGGCCGGGCACCGCCAAGTACCTCCTGTTCTCCGGTGAGTTGATAGAGGCTGAGCGGGCGCTGCGGACGGGTCTGATCGACGAGGTGCTGCCCGAAGGTGAACTGGGCAAGCGCGTCGCGGAGTTCACACGCGTGCTGGTCTCCCGCTCGCAGCTGACGCAGGCCGCGGCCAAGGAGTTTACGAACGGGCGGACGGAACGGGACGCGTACTGGGCCGAGCAGGCGCGCGGCAGCGGCGACACCGCGGAGGGTGTCGCCGCGTTCCTGGAGCGCAGACAGCCGCGCTTCACCTGGACGACGTCGTCGACTATGTCAAGATGAAGCGGCTTCGTGCGCGGAGCCCGTCGACGATGTGCGCGGGGGCCTTCCGCGGGGATCCGGCGTCGTAGGGCGGCTGAGATGGTCCAGGGCCAGCCACTGCGACGTCGCACGGCGCCCCTGCAGCAGCCCGGCGTCGGCGAGGCTGTGGTCGGGGACGAGTGTGAGGCCGCTGGAGGTTCGGACGGGGGCGCCGTCCAGGGAGGCCGTGACGATGCGATAGGTCCCGGGACAGCGGATCTCGACGCTCGCGAAGACCTCCACCGGGCCGGTGACATCGAGGCTCTGCACGTCGTCGAAGAGGACGACCAGGAGGGTGCGCATACCGTCGATTCTTTGCGGGCCCCGGTATGGCCGCAATGACGAACAGCCCACCTTTCCTGCCATCGCCCCGCCCGTCCTTCCCGACATACTGCCCAGTCGGTAACCTCCCGGGCATGACCACTACCCTGCCGGAGCGCGCCGGACGGCGCTGCCACGAGGTGACCAACCCGCTGCACTCGACGCACTGCTTCTCACCGGATCTGGGCCGGGAAGTGGCCGCCGCGGGCGCCCCGGCTCACGGAGCCGGCGGGCGGCCTGCTGCCCAGAGCCCTCGCGGCCGGTGCCTTCCCGAAGGGCATGGTCGGCA
>CBFHCJ010000556.1:0-4900 GCA_965654005.1 uncultured Streptomyces sp.
CGGTTACCCGCCCCAGCAGGCCGGCTACGGCTACCCGCAGCCCGCCCAGCCGCAGCAGCCCGCGCCACACCAGCAGCCTCCGGGCCAGCCTCTGCCCCAGCAGCCTCCGGCCCAACCTCTGCCCCAGCAGCATGCGCCCCAGCAGCATCCCGCTGCCCCGACCTCCGCCTATGGCACCCAGGACTGGACTGCCCCGGTCGGCCCACAGGCCGGGCCCGATGCCCCCCGGCAACAGGCCGCGCCCGGCACCCCGCTCGGTTACAACGCCGCCGTGGAGCTGTCCTCCGACCGGCTGCTGCGCAACCAGCCCAAGGCCCGCAAGAACAACCAGGGCCCGTCGCGCTTCAAGTTCGGCGCGAAGAAGGAGGAGGCGGAGCGGCAGCGGAAGCTGGGGCTGATCCGTACGCCGGTGATGTCCTGCTACCGGATCGCGGTGATCAGTCTCAAGGGCGGCGTCGGCAAGACCACGACGACCATGTCGCTCGGCGCCACGCTCGCCACCGAGCGTCAGGACAAGATCCTGGCGATCGACGCCAACCCGGACGCCGGCACCCTCGGCCGACGGGTGCGGCGCGAGACGGGCGCCACCATCCGCGACCTGGTTCAGGAGATCCCGCGGCTGAACAGCTACATGGACATCCGCCGCTTCACCTCGCAGGCGCCCTCGGGACTCGAGATCATCGCCAACGACGTGGACCCGGCGGTCTCCACCACCTTCAACGACCAGGACTACCGCGCCGCGCTCGACGTGCTGGGCCGGCAGTACCCGATCATCCTCACGGACTCGGGTACCGGTCTGCTCTACAGCGCGATGCGCGGAGTCCTCGACCTCGCCGACCAGTTGATCATCATCTCCACCCCCTCGGTGGACGGCGCGAGCAGCGCCTCCACCACGCTCGACTGGCTGTCGGCGAACGGCTTCGCCGATCTCGTCCAGCGGTCGGTCACCGTGATCTCCGGTGTCCGCGAGACGGGCAAGATGATCAAGGTGGAGGACATCGTCGCGCACTTCGAGACCCGCTGCCGCGGTGTCGTCGTGATCCCCTTCGACGAGCACCTCGCCGCGGGCGCCGAGGTGGACCTCGACATGATGCGGCCCAAGACCCGCGAGGCCTACTTCGACCTCGCCGCCCTCATCGCCGAGGACATCGCCCGTACGCAGCAGGGCTTCGGCAACCCGCACCTGCAGTTCCAGCAGCCCCCACAGGGGTACATGGCCCCACAGCAGCCCCAGCAGGGGTACGCGGCAGCACAGCAGCCCCAGCAGCCCTACGCCCAGCCCGGCGGCACCCCCCAGCCGGGGCAGGACTGGCAGCAGCCCCCACAGCAGCCCGGACCGGCCCAGGGCTGGCAGCAGCCCCCACAGCAACCCGGACCGGCCCAGGGCTGGCAGCAGCAGTCGCAGCAACCCGGACCGGCCCAGGGCTGGCAGCAGCAGTCGGCACCACCCCAGGCTCCGCAGCATAACCAGCCACAGCCGGGCGCCATACCGCCAGGCTGGACGCAGCTGTAGCGGACCGCTCGGCAACGCCAGAGGGCCGGAACCTTCACGGTGCCGGCCCTCTGGCGTCCACGTACTTCGCGGCCGCGAGCACATATGACATCAGGTGCAACTGGGCTCGGGGGCACGGAGTTTCCGAGCGAACCGGGACAAGGCCGGGTTCAGGCGGGGCCTCCGGCGGCCTCGATGAGTTCACTGCAGCGCTTCACGTCCCCCGCCATCGCCTCCAGCAGTGCCTCCAGCGAGTCGAACTTCTGCTGCCCGCGCACATAGGCCAGGAAGTCCACAGCCACATGAAGCCCGTACAGATCGAGCCCGACACGATCGATGGCGTACGCCTCCACGGTCCGCTCGGTACCGTCGAACTGCGGGTTGGTGCCGACGGAGATCGCGGCCGGCATCGCCTCACCCTCCACGTGCAGCCAGCCGGCGTAGACGCCGTCGGCCGGGATCGCGGTGTGCGGGAGCGTCTCGACGTTGGCGGTCGGGAAGCCGAGTTCGCGGCCGCGCTGGGCACCCCGTACCACCACGCCCTCGACCCGGTGGGGGCGCCCCAGGATCTCGCGCGCGCCCTCGACGTCGCCCTCGGCGATCAGCCGCCGGGTCAGGGTGGAGGAGAAGGGCTCGCCGCCGCCCGCCTCGCCGTAGGCGTACAGGTCCACGACCTCGACCTCGAAGTCGTACGTCTTGCCCAGTTCGGCCAGGAACTCCACGTTCCCGGCGGCCTTGTGGCCGAAGCGGAAGTTCGGGCCCTCGACCGCGCCCTTGGCGTGCAGCTTGTCCACCAGGACCTTGACCACGAAGTCGGCGGGCGACAGCTGGGAGAACTCGGTGGTGAAGGGGAGGATGAGGACCGCGTCGACGCCCAGCTCGGCCATCAGTTCGGCGCGGCGGTGGTGCGGGGACAGCAGCGGCGGGTGGCTGCCGGGGCGCACGACCTCGCTCGGGTGCGGGTCGAAGGTGACGACCACCGAGGGCACGCCCAGCTCACGGGCGCGTTCCACGGTATGCCGGATGATCAGCTGGTGTCCGCGGTGGACTCCGTCGTAGGAGCCGATGGTGACGACGCTGCGCCCCCAGTCCTCGGGGATGTCCTCCAAGCCACGCCAGCGCTGCACTGTGACCGCTCCTCGTCGAACCCGTGTCCGTCTCTGACTCATACGCAGGTCTAAGGGTGCCATGCCGGGAAGCCTCGGCCCGCATCGGCATGGGTGCTGTGACGGGCGGCACGCGAGGCCGACCCCACCGGTCCCCGGAGCCACTGCCTGGGGGCCGCCCCCAGACCCCCGCTTCGGGCCTGAACGGCCCGGTCCTCGAACGCCGGACGGGCTGGGGGACGGGACGCCCGGTTCGCTCGGCGAACGCGCCCCCTTCCGCTCCCTCGGATCACTCCGAGCGCCTGCTCGATGGGGTGAATAGGCGAGTGGGGATGGATACACCTCTCTGAGGGGGAACCGAGGGGGGCCGTGGAGCGGCGGCTCGTATCCCCGTGATCGCCGCCGCTCCACGGGCAAGGCTCAGCCGAACACGGCCAGGCTCTTCGCCTTGCCCTTCAGTTCCTCCACCAGCGCCAGGAACCGGCCCCTCGGGTCGAAGACGGCGACGGGGCCGACGCCCGCGTACTCGTCGGGCATCTCCAGCCGCACCCCGTTCGTGAGCAGCCGGGCCCGCTTGGTGTCCACGTCCCAGCGCGGGAACGCGGCCGCGGCGGCCTCGGCGATCGGCATCACGGTCAGCTCCTCCTGGAGCTGGTCCAGGGTGCGGGCCGAGTCGAGCTTGTAGGGGCCCACGCGGGTGCGGCGCAGGGCGGTCAGGTGTCCTCCGACGCCCAGGTCCCCGCCCAGGTCGCGGGCGAGGGCCCGGATGTACGTGCCGGAGGAGCAGACCACGGACACCAGTAGGTCGAGCACCGGGGTGCCGTCCTCGGCGACGGCGTCCCGGACGTCGTACACAGCGAAGGAGGAGATGGTGACCGGCCGGGCCGGGATCTCGAAGTCCTCGCCGTCCCGCGCCCGCTTGTACGACCGCACGCCGTCGATCTTGATGGCGCTGACCTTGGACGGCACCTGCAGGATGTCGCCGGTCAGCTTGGCGATGCCCGCGTCGATGGCGTCCCGGGTGACCTTGGAGGCGTCGGTCGAGGCGGTGATCTCGCCCTCGGCGTCGTCGGTGATCGTCGTCTGCCCGAGCCGGATCGTGCCGACATACTCCTTCTCGGTCAGCGCGAGGTGCCCGAGGAGCTTGGTGGCCTTCTCGACGCCGAGGACGAGGACGCCGGTCGCCATGGGGTCCAGGGTCCCGGCGTGTCCGACGCGCCGCGTCCGCGCGATCCCGCGCATCTTGGCGACGACGTCGTGCGAAGTGAAGCCCGACGGCTTGTCGACGATGACGAGGCCGTCGGGCGTGGAGTGCTGCTGGGTCATTCGGCGGTGTCGTCCGTCTCGTCCTCGGAGCCGGGCTTCCTGTACGGGTCGGCCTCACCGGCGTACACGGCGCCCGTGGCCGCCTCGCGCACCTTCGCGTCGGAGGCACGCGCCTTGTCGAGGAGGTCCTCGATGTTCCGGGCGGTGTCCGGGAGGGCGTCCGCGACGAAGGCGAGGGTCGGCGTGAACTTCACGCCCGCGGCCCGTCCGACCTCGGAGCGCAGGATGCCCTTGGCGCTCTCCAGGCCTGCGGCCGCGGCCTTCCGCTCCTCCTCGTCCCCGTACACCGTGTAGAAGACGGTTGCCTCCCGCAGATCGCCCGTCACCCGAGTGTCCGTGATGGTGACGTGCGAGCCGAGCCGCGGGTCCTTGATCCCGCGCTGCAGCTTCTGGGCCACCACCTCTCGGATGAGGTCCGCCAGCCTCTTCGCCCGCGCGTTGTCGGCCACTGGTCCGTCTCCCGTTCTTTCCTGTCTACGTTCATTGGTCAGTCGTCGTCGCCGTGGAAGCGCCGTCGCACGGACAGCAGTTCCACTTCGGGGCGGCCGGCGACCAGCCGTTCGCACCGATCGAGTACGTCGGTCAGGTGCCCCGCGTCGCCGGAGACCATCGCGAGGCCGATACAGGCCCGCCGATGGAGGTCCATGTGGTCCACCTCGGCCGCGCTCACCGGGTACTTCCGCTGGAGTTCGGCGACGATCGGGCGGACGACGGAGCGCTTCTCCTTCAGCGACCGTACGTCGCCGAGGAGGAGGTCGAAGGACAGAGTCCCCACATACATGTGTGTGTCCGGATGACCCGCCGGTACGGGATCGATGTCCCCTCCGACGGTACGGGCGGGGACACGAAAACCGTACAACGAACAACCGAACGACTCGACGGGGTTTTCAGAGCCCCGCGGCCGGGCCGAGTCAGACCCACAACCAGCCGGTCTGGGGGTCCCCCCTGCTCGAGGAGCTTGGGGGGAGATTGAGGA
>CBFHCJ010000557.1:0-4900 GCA_965654005.1 uncultured Streptomyces sp.
TGCTGCTCTGGCGTGGCGTGCTGGCCTGCCGACGCTGCTCCCGCTGTTCGCCGCGGTGCCCCTGGGCCGCCGCACGGACCACGGACGGTGCGTCCCCCTGCTGCTGACCGGAGTGGTCCTGATCTCCGGCGGCTGCGCGCTGAGCGGCGTCGCGGGCTCCCTCGCGGCGATGTCGGCGTGGAGCGGGGTGATGGGCCTCGGCCACCTCTGCTTCGTCATCGGCGCCCAGTCGATCGTCGCTCGCCAGTCCGAGCCCCATGAACAGGACCGCAACTTCGGCCATTTCACCATCGGCGCCTCGCTCGGCCAGTTAGTCGGCCCGATCGCCGCGGGCACCCTGATCCACGGCCCCGACCGGGCGGCGACCAGCGCGCTCGCCCTCATGACGGCGGGCGCGGGCGCCGCGGTCGCGTGCACGTCGCTGTGGCGCATCGAACGCCGTCCGGCGACGACCAGCCCTACCCCGCGGGGCGGCCGCGTCCCGGTGCACCGCATCCTGCGCAGCCGGGGAGTACCGGCCGGCATCCTCATCAGCCTCTCCGTACTGTCGGCGACGGACGTCCTCACCGCGTATCTGCCGGTCGTCGGCGACCACCGCGGCATCGCCCCGTCGGTCGTCGGAGTGCTGCTGAGCCTGCGCGCGGCGGCCACCATCGCGTGCCGTCTGGTGCTGACCCCGTTGCTGCGGCTGCTCGGCCGGCCCGCGCTGCTCACCCTGACCTGTCTGACGGCGGCGCTGCTGTGCGCCGGGATCGCGCTGCCGGTACCGGTGTGGGCGTTCGGCGCGATGCTCACGGTGCTCGGGTTCTGTCTGGGCGTCGGGCAGCCGCTGTCCATGACGACCGTCGTGCAGGCCGCGCCCGCCGCCGCCCGCTCCACCGCCCTGGCCCTGCGGCTCGCCGGCAACCGCCTCGGGCAGGTCGCCGCGCCCGCCGCCGCGGGTCTGGTGGCCGGGGCCGCGGGCGTGGCCGCGCCGTTCGTCATGCTCGGCGCGCTGCTGCTGCTCTCCGCCGGTACCGCCCTTCCCCGGCCGCGCCTGCGGCCGGGAACGTGGCGCCGTCACCGGCGTTCCCCCGTGGTCTCGGCAACCCCCGGGAACGCCCACGACGGCACGGACACGGCCCGGACCCCGCACTGAACCGGATCGTCCGCTTTCTCATCGAGTGAGACCGGACCCCCGGATCGCGGGCGTCCGAGACGGGGGCGCCTCCCCGGCGACCTGGTCGTCCGTATCACCCCCGACATGCAGATGCGCCACGGCATGCAGGTCCCGCTCCTGGTCGACCCCGCCCATCTCTTCGTCTTCGACCAGCACGGTCGGCGTGTCTGCCCGACGCCGACGCGTCTGCCCGACCTGGAGGAGTGAGCAGGTGACGGTAGAGTCCTGAGTCCCTGGCGCGGCAAACCCCAAAACCGGCGATCGGCTCCCAACCGATCTGCACCGAACCAGCGGTGGCCGAGTACCTGCAGACCAAGTCCCTCCAGTTCCAGGAGCGTTGAGCGAGATGATCCATGCCGCTGTCCTGCCCGCAGTCGGTGCCCCGCTGGAGATCACCGGGATCGAACTGCCGGAGCCGGGTCCCGGCCGGGTCCGCGTTCGGCTCGCCGCCGCCGGGGTCTGCCACTCCGACCTGTCCCTGTCCGACGGCACCATGCGGGTGCCGGTCCCCGCGGTTCTCGGTCATGAGGGCGCGGGCACAGTGGTGTCCGTCGGGGAGGGCGTCACGCATGTCGCCCCCGGCGACGGTGTCGTCCTCAACTGGGCGCCGTCCTGCGGTAGCTGCCACGCCTGCGCGCGGGGCGAGGTGTGGCTGTGCGCGAACGCGCTGACCGGCGCCGCCGACGTCTACGCCCGCCGCGCGGACGACGGCACGGACCTGCACCCCGGCCTGAACGTGGCCGCGTTCGCCGAGGAGACGGTGGTGGCGGCGTCCTGTGTGCTGCCTTCGCCGGAGGGCGTGCCGCTGACCGACGCGGCCCTGCTGGGCTGCGCCGTGCTCACGGGATACGGGGCCGTGCACCACGCGGCGAAGGTGCGACCGGGGGAGACGGTGGCGGTCTTCGGTGTCGGCGGGGTGGGTCTCGCGACGCTCCAGTCGGCACGGATCGCGGGCGCGGAGCGAATCATCGCCGTGGACGTGTCCCCCGCGAAGGAGGAACTGGCCCGGCGGGCGGGCGCTACGGACTTCCTGCTCGCCTCCGACACCACACCCCGCGAGATCCGCGGCCTCACGGACAAGCAGGGCGTCGACGTGGCCGTGGAGTGTGTGGGACGCGCGGTCAGCATCCGGGCGGCCTGGGACTCCACGCGCCGCGGCGGCCGTACGACCGTCGTCGGCATCGGCGGCAAGGATCAGCAGGTCGCCTTCAACGCCATGGAGATCTTCCACTGGGGCCGCACACTGTCGGGTTGCGTCTACGGCAACTCGAACCCCGCCGAGGACCTTCCGGCCCTGGCGGACCACGTACGGGCGGGCCGCCTGGACCTGGGGGCGCTGGTGACGGAACGGATCGGGCTGGACGGGATCTCGGCCGCGTTCGAGAACATGCCGGCGGGCAAGGGCGGCCGGGCGCTGGTCGTCTTCTAGGCGCGCCTTCCCCGAGCCCCGGCCGACACTGGAGCCGCAGCCGCGAGCCCAGCTTGGCGCAGAGGCGGCGGCGCAAACTCGGCCTGCGCGGCCAGGCCACTGCCGAGCCGGTGTTCGAGGGCGTCCGTGTGTCCACCTCGGCGCTGTCGGCACCCGGGGGCAAAAGCCTTCTCCGTCGCCATGTCCGCCCTTTCGGGAAGCTCTGAGAGAGCAGCGCACTCCTCCGAACGGGCACTCTAAGCGACCGCTCACCATCGGAGGTATGGTGTTCACCCTGCCACGGGAAGGGATGGGCGAGCGATGAGTACGGCGGAGGAGACGGCCGGCGGCGAGATGGAGCCGTGGGCCGACGTGACCCCGGACGCGGCCCGGCGGTTGCTGGTCGCCGCCGTCGAGGCCTTCGCCGAGCGCGGCTACCACGCCACGACGACCCGTGACATCGCGGGCCGCGCGGGCATGAGCCCGGCCGCGCTCTACATCCACTACAAGACCAAGGAAGAACTGCTGCACCGCATCAGCAGGATCGGTCACGAGAAGGCCCTCGAGATCCTGCAGACGGCGGCCCGGCGCGAGGGCAGCGCGACGGAGCGGCTCGCCGACGCCGTGAGCTCCTTCGTCCGCTGGCACGCCGGGCGGCGTACCACCGCCCGTATCGTGCTGTACGAACTGGACGAACTCGGGCCGTAGGCCCGCGCCGAGATCGTCGCACTGCGCCGCCGGTGCGACGCCGAGGTGCGGAGGATCATCGAGGACGGTGTGGCGGCCGGCGAGTTCGACGTGCTGGACGTGTGGGGCAGCACCCTCGCGGTGCTCTCCCTGTGCATCGATGTCGCCCGCTGGTTCAACATCGAGGGCCCCCGGACACCCGACGAGGTCGGCGCGCTCTACGCCGACCTCGTGCTGCGGATGGTCGGGGCCAAGGACTACCGCGCCGCTCAGACGTAGTACCGGGACACCGACTCCGCGACGCACACGGGCTTGTCGCCGCCCTCCCGCTCCACGGTGAAGGCGATGGTCACCTGTACGCCGCCCGGCACATCCTCGACGCCGGTGATCGTGGCGGTGGCGCGCAGCCGGGAACCGACCGGGACGGGGGCGGGGAAACGGACCTTGTTCGTGCCGTAGTTGACGCCCATCTTCACGCCCTCGACCTTGACCAGTTGTGGCCCGAACAGAGGGAGCAGCGACAGGGTGAGGTAACCGTGCGCGACGGTCGTGCCGAACGGGCCCGCGGCCGCCTTCTCGGGGTCCACGTGGATCCACTGGTGGTCGCCCGTGGCGTCGGCGAACAGGTCGATCCGCTTCTGGTCGATCTCCACCCAGTCGCTGTACCCCAGTTGCTCGCCCACCGCCGCCTTCAGCTCGTCGGCGGACGTGAAGGTCCTCGGCTCTGCCATGTTCCCGGCCTCTCGCGTCTTGAAGTCACCAGTCTAAGCAACTGCTTAGCATGGTCGGGTGGGGAGCCCATGTCAACGGACCGGGAGTGTGACGCGATGGGTAGGCTCTGACGGGTGCCCCAGATCCCCGAGAAGATCCATGAGTTGACCGTCGGCCAGCTGTCCGCGCGCAGCGGTGCCGCCGTCTCCGCCCTGCACTTCTACGAGTCCAAGGGCCTGATCAACAGCCGCCGTACGTCGGGCAACCAGCGCCGCTACCAGCGGGACGCGCTGCGCCGGGTCGCCTTTGTGCGTGCCGCACAGCGCGTCGGGATCCCGCTGGCCACGATCCGCGAGGCGCTCGCAGAACTCCCCGAGGAGCGGACCCCGACCCACGAGGACTGGGCCCGGCTCTCCGAGGCCTGGCGCTCCGAACTCGACGAGCGCATCAGCCAGCTGAGCCGCCTCCGCGACCACCTCACGGACTGCATCGGCTGCGGGTGCCTGTCCCTGAAGACATGCGTCCTGTCCAACCCGGACGATGTATTCGGTGAACGGCAGTCGGGTTCGCGGCTGATGGCGGAACGGGGCGGCGACCGCCGCAAGCGGACGCAGAAGGCGGAGGAGTGCTGCTGAGACGAGCTGCGGGCAATCGTGCCGCTGTGCCGCTGTGCCGCTGGGGAGCTGGGGAGCTGGGGAGCCCTCTTCGGTCGGCGGTGACGGCGCCGCCGTCGGCCGCTCCTCGGGCTCCATTCGGACAGACCTTCGGACCGGCATCATGTCACCGATGGTGCCGGACGCCACTGACATTGATGCTGATGCTCAGGTTCCGGTGATCGTGGCCCAGCCGCTGACTGACGCCCTGCTGGGCTGTCTTCCCGCTGTTCAACGGGGGTGCGGCATCCCCGGCGCATCCCCGCACCCCCGCCCCCCGCG
>CBFHCJ010000558.1:0-4890 GCA_965654005.1 uncultured Streptomyces sp.
AACCGAAACGGGGCACGACGCCGCAGTCATCCGGCTGACGGGCGCCGTCACGCTCCCCGAGGAAACCGAGGCCCTTCTGCTGCGGATGGCCGGCGGCGACGCCCGCCGCGCCCTGACCGCCCTGGAGGCCGCCGCCGGAGCGGCGCTCGACAAGGGCGAGACGGAGATCGGCCTCACGACTCTGGAGGAGACCGTCGACCGCGCCGCGGTGAAGTACGACCGCGACGGAGACCAGCACTACGACGTGGCGAGCGCCCTGATCAAGTCGATCCGCGGATCCGACGTCGACGCCGCGCTGCACTACCTGGCCCGGATGATCGAGGCGGGGGAGGACCCCCGCTTCATCGCCCGCCGCCTGATGATCTCCGCCAGCGAGGACATCGGCCTGGCCGACCCGAACGCGCTGCCGATAGCCGTCGCCGCCGCTCAGGCGGTCGCGATGATCGGCTTCCCGGAGGCCGCGCTCACCCTCAGCCACGCCACGATCGCCCTCGCCCTGGCCCCCAAGTCCAACTCGGCGACCACGGCGATCGGCGCGGCCATGGAGGACGTGCGCAAGGGACTGGCCGGCCCCGTGCCCCCGCACCTGCGCGACGGCCACTACAAGGGCGCGGCCAAGCTCGGCCACGCCCAGGGCTATGTGTACCCCCACGACCTGCCGGAGGGCATCGCCGCACAGCAGTACGCGCCGGACGCGCTCAAGAACCGCGAGTACTACGCCCCGACCCGCCACGGCGCCGAGGCGCGGTACGCGGACGCCGTGGAGTGGACCCGTAAGCACCTCGGTCGTAGGCAGTCGTAACAAGCCTGTAGACTTTGTCGAAGCGCTGCGTCCCGCGTCCGGAACCTCAAAAAAGGGGAGCCGGCACCACCAGAGCGGGACATCCAGCCGGAACCCCACCGCCTCAGGGCACGGGGATCCAGGAGCGTCGCGCACCGTCGAACGGTGTCGCGGGCAGCCCACCACCTCCCCGGCAGCGCCGGGGAAAGGTCGGTGGGCCACTCGCGTGCTGCACGTATGTGCCCAGACCAGGGGAGCGGCTGCCCGGCAGGTCCCGCGCGGACCCGCAGGGTTTCCCCGGCTGCGGATGCGACCTCCCCTAACCCTGGTGAAGCCGAGTACACACAGAAACACGAGGTGTTTGGTTCATGGCGAACCAGTCCCGCCCCAAGGTCAAGAAGTCGCGTGCCCTCGGCATCGCGCTGACCCCCAAGGCCGTCAAGTACTTCGAGGCCCGCCCCTACCCGCCGGGCGAGCACGGTCGCGGCCGCAAGCAGAACTCGGACTACAAGGTCCGTCTGCTGGAGAAGCAGCGTCTGCGCGCGCAGTACGACGTGTCCGAGCGCCAGCTCGTCCGCGCCTACGAGCGTGCCTCCAAGGTCCAGGGCAAGACCGGTGAGGCCCTGATCATCGAGCTCGAGCGCCGTCTCGACGCGCTGGTCCTGCGTTCGGGCATCGCCCGCACGATCTACCAGGCCCGCCAGATGGTCGTCCACGGCCACATCGAGGTCAACGGCCAGAAGGTCGACAAGCCGTCGTTCCGTGTCCGTCCCGACGACGTCGTGATGGTCCGCGAGCGCAGCCGTGAGAAGACGCTCTTCCAGGTCGCCCGCGAGGGTGGCTTCGCCCCCGACGGCGAGACCCCGCGCTACCTCCAGGTGAACCTCAAGGCCCTGGCGTTCCGCCTGGACCGCGAGCCGAACCGCAAGGAGATCCCCGTGATCTGCGACGAGCAGCTCGTCGTCGAGTACTACGCCCGCTGATCACTCGTCCGCGGTCATAGGACTCCCACCGCATCAGCCCGTCGTCTCCCCGCCCTCCCGGCGGGCGGGACGGCGGGCTGTCGCACATCCGGGCCGCACCCTAATCCGGTACGGAACGGCTGCCCCGGCGCGATAGGCTCGGGACACGACTTTTCGATGTTGAGGCACGTTTCAGGGAGCGGGTGCGCACGGTGTCCGGAGGAGAGGTGGCCGGGATCCTGGTGGCCGTCTTCTGGGCGATCCTGGTCTCCTTCCTCGCCGTCGCTCTGGCGAGGCTGGCCCAGACGCTCAAGGCGACCACCAAGCTGGTGGCGGACGTGACCGACCAGGCCGTCCCGCTGCTCGCCGACGCCTCCGCGGCGGTGCGCTCCGCGCAGACCCAGATCGACCGGGTCGACGCGATCGCGACGGACGTCCAGGAGGTCACGTCGAACGCGTCGGCGCTGTCGACGACCGTGGCGTCCACCTTCGGCGGCCCTTTGGTCAAGGTCGCGGCGTTCGGCTACGGCGTGCGCCGGGCGATCTCCGGCCGCCGGGAGGACGTGCCCGCGAAGGCGCCCCGGCGTACCGTGATCGTGGGCCGCACCGTCTCGTCCGCGCGACGCGGGAAGCGGAAGAAGGACTAGCGATGTTCCGCCGTACGTTCTGGTTCACCACGGGCGTCGCCGCCGGTGTCTGGGCCACCACCAAGGTCAACCGCAAGCTGAAGCAGCTGACTCCCGAGAGCCTCGCCGCGACGGCGGCGAACAAGGCGCTGGAGGCCGGCCACCGGCTCAAGGACCGCGCGGTGGAATTCGCACTCGACGTCCGCGACAACATGAACCGGCGGGAGGCCGAACTCGGCGACGCGCTCGGCCTGAACGCACCCGCCGACCACGAACTCACGTCGCCCCGGCGGTACGCCGCCATCGAGAACCGCAACAGCCCGAAGTACGTCGAGACACCGATGTATTCGCAGACGAAGCACTCGTACAACCGGAATGAGGACCACTGATGGAGTCGGCTGAAATCCGCCGCCGCTGGTTGAGCTTCTTCGAGGAGCGCGGTCACACCGTCGTCCCTTCGGCGTCGCTCATCGCGGACGACCCGACTCTGCTTCTCGTCCCGGCCGGCATGGTGCCCTTCAAGCCCTACTTCCTGGGCGAGGTCAAGCCGCCGTTCCCGCGCGCCACCAGCGTGCAGAAGTGCGTGCGCACGCCCGACATCGAAGAGGTCGGCAAGACCACGCGGCATGGCACTTTCTTCCAGATGTGCGGCAACTTCTCCTTCGGCGACTACTTCAAGGAAGGTGCCATCAAGCTCGCCTGGGAGCTGCTCACCACACCCCAGGACAAGGGCGGTTACGGCCTCGACCCCGAGCGCCTGTGGATCACCGTCTACAAGGACGACGACGAGGCCGAGCAGATCTGGCACGAGGTCGTCGGCGTGCCCAAGGAGCGCATCCAGCGCCTGGGCATGAAGGACAACTTCTGGTCCATGGGCGTCCCCGGCCCCTGCGGCCCCTGTTCCGAGATCAACTACGACCGCGGCCCCGAGTTCGGCGTCGAGGGCGGCCCCGCCGTCAACGACGAGCGGTACGTGGAGATCTGGAACCTCGTCTTCATGCAGTACGAGCGCGGCCAGGGCACCGGCAAGGACAACTTCGAGATCCTCGGCGACCTCCCGAGCAAGAACATCGACACGGGCCTCGGCCTGGAGCGGCTCGCCATGATTCTGCAGGGCGTGCAGAACATGTACGAGATCGACACCTCCATGGCCGTCATCAAGAAGGCCACCGAGCTGACCGGTGTCGCCTACGGCGACGCGCACGACTCGGACGTCTCCCTGCGCGTGGTCACCGACCACATGCGCACCGCCACGATGCTCATCGGCGACGGCGTCACGCCGGGCAACGAGGGCCGCGGTTACGTACTCCGCCGCATCATGCGCCGCGCCATCCGCAACATGCGGCTGCTCGGCGCCACCGGTCCGGTCGTCCAGGACCTGATCGACGTCGTGATCGGCATGATGGGCCGGCAGTACCCGGAGATCGTCACCGACCGCGAGCGCATCGAGAAGGTCGCCATCGCCGAGGAGAACGCCTTCCTCAAGACGCTGAAGGCCGGCACCAACATCCTCGACACCGCCGTGACCGAGACCAAGGCCGCCGGCGGCGCGGTCCTGGCCGGCGACAAGGCCTTCCTGCTTCACGACACCTGGGGCTTCCCGATCGACCTCACCCTCGAGATGGCCGCCGAGCAGGGCCTCTCGGTGGACGAGGAGGGCTTCCGCCGCCTGATGAAGGAGCAACGGGAGCGCGCCAAGGCCGACGCCCAGGCCAAGAAGACCGGCCACGCCGACCTCGGCGCCTACCGTGAGATCGCCGACAGCGCCGGTGAGACCGACTTCGTGGGCTACACCGACAGCGAGGGCGAGACCACGGTCGTCGGCATCCTGGTCGACGGCGTCTCGTCCCCGGCCGCCACCGAGGGCGACGAGGTCGAGATCGTCCTCGACCGCACCCCGTTCTACGCCGAGGGCGGCGGCCAGATCGGCGACACCGGCCGCATCAAGGTCGACTCCGGCGCCGTCATCGAGATCCGCGACACCCAGAAGCCGGTCCCGGGCGTGTACGTCCACAAGGGCGTCGTGCAGGTCGGCGAGGTGACGGTCGGCGCCAAGGCTCACGCCTCGATCGATCACCGCCGCCGCACGGCCATCGCCCGCGCCCACTCGGCCACCCACCTCACCCACCAGGCCCTGCGTGACGCCCTCGGCCCGACGGCCGCCCAGGCCGGTTCCGAGAACCAGCCCGGCCGCTTCCGCTTCGACTTCGGCTCCCCGTCCGCCGTGCCCACGGCCGTGATGACCGACGTCGAGCAGAAGATCAACGAGGTCCTCGCCCGCGACCTGGACGTCAACGCCGAGATCCTGAGCATCGACGAAGCCAAGAAGCAGGGCGCGATCGCCGAGTTCGGCGAGAAGTACGGCGAGCGCGTGCGCGTCGTCACCATCGGCGACTTCTCCAAGGAGCTGTGCGGCGGTACGCATGTGCACAACACCGCTCAGCTCGGCCTGGTGAAGCTCCTCGGCGAGTCGTCGATCGGCTCCGGCGTACGCCGCATCGAGGCATTGGTAGGCGTCGAC
>CBFHCJ010000559.1:0-4880 GCA_965654005.1 uncultured Streptomyces sp.
TGACCGCCGAGGCCATGCACGAGGCCCTCGACCGCGGCCCCGACCCGATCGCGACGCTCCAGCAGTTCGTCTCCGGCCTCAGCCCCGAGGAGGAGCAGGCCCTGCGCGACTTCCTCGGCGGGCGCCGACTGCGCGGCGGAGGCGGCGCATGAGGAGAGACGTCTACACCCCGATCCTGCTCTCACTGCCGCTGACCGCCGTGAGCCCGCTGGTCGGCAGACGGGTGGCGCCCGCGCTCGCGGCCCGGGTGCTGACCGCGTCCGCCGTGTTCACCGCGGCCGCCACTACCTGGTCGCTGGACCTGCTCGCGGTCACCCTGGTCAACCAGGCACCGTTGGTCGTCGCGGACGCCCGAGACGACGGCCGGCGGATCCCCGAACCGGTCCCGGCGGCGATCGCCGTCACCGCCGTCCTGGGGCTGGTCCTCGTCGCCGTGCGCGTCCACCGGGCCGCCCATGCCGAACGCGTCACGCGGCGCACGCTGCGGACACTGTGCGCCGGGCATCCGCCCGACACGGAACTGGTCGTCGCGGCCTCGCCCGTGGCACAGGCGTTCGCCATCCCCGGCCGCGGCGGAGCGCCGGGCCGGATCCTGGTCACCTCGGCGATGCTCAGCGCCCTGGACCCGGCGGAGCGCCGGGTGCTGCTGGCCCCACGAGCGCGCCCATCTGGCCCATCGGCACACGCTCCGCGCGCGCGGGCGCGCGCCGTGGTGGAGCGCCGTGGCGCTCGCCGCCACGGTTCGCCGACCACGCGGTCACCCGCCGTGTCGCCGCCCTCAAGGACGGTCCGCCGCCGCACCTGTGGCCGCTCGCCGCGACGACGCTCGCGCTCGGTGCCCTGCCGGCGCTGGGGGTCGTGGACGCGACGGGGGATCTGCTGCGGCTGCTGAAGCACGTGCCGGTGTGACGGCCCCCTCGACTCCCCTTGGCTCCCCTCGGCCGTAATGGCTCGGCAGGGCCACGCCGCGCGCCGGTGTCATCCCCGTCCCGGGCACCAGGACGCCGTGGAGCCGCACAACGTGCAGGTGCGGTGCGGCGGTGTGAAGGTGAACGCAGGCGACATCGTCGTGGCCGACGAGGAGGGTGTGTCGTGGCGGCCCCCGCGGCGCGGTGAGGAGGTACTCGCCGCCGCCCGGAAGAAGCTCGCGAAGGAGGCGCGGGAAACCCCCGACATGTGGGAAGAGGCGCACCGGGCGAAGATCGACGCCATTCTGGCGGAGAAGGGCGTCCAGGGCTGGGAGCCCGGACGAAGGGCCCCGACCGCGCCCGCGACCGGGGCCGCACACCAAGGCGTCACCCGGGAGTGTGAATCCGGCGGCCCGCCGCGTCGGGTGCGGCGGTCGGACGGGCGGACATGGGCATCGTTGCGAGGTCGAACGGGGCTGCGGATCGGTGGTCCCGCGGAGCCGTTGGAGGGCGCGGATGATCGGCACGGACTTCACTCATGGATCACCCTGCTGGATCGATCTCGGCAGTCCGGACACAGACAGGGCGGCTGCCTTCTACGGCGGCGTCTTCGGCTGGCAGTACGTCTCCGCCGGGCCCGAGGGCGGCGGGTACGGGTTCTTCCAGAAGGACGGCGGAACGGTTGCCGCACTGGGCCCGCTCACCGAGGAGGGCGCGAGCAGCGCCTGGACGGCGTACTTCCGAACCGATGACGCCCAGGCCACGGCCGAGGCCGTGGAGCGGGGCGGCGGCACGGTGCGGGTGGCGCCCATGGACGTCATGGGCGAGGGGTGGATGGCCCAGCTCACCGACCCGCAGGGGGCCCGGTTCGCGGTGTTGCAGCCAGGCAGGACGCAGGGAGGGCTGGAGAAGGCGTCCGAGGCCGACACCCTGGTGTGGGTGGAGCTGCACGTACCCGACCCGGTGGCTGCGATCGACTTCTACCGCGGCCTCTTCGGCTGGCGCTCGGCGGAGATGCAGGCGCCCGGGATGACGTACCGGGTGCTAAGCCTCAGGGACGGGGACCAGCAGGCTACGTCCTTCGGCGGGGTGGCCCCGCTCCAGGAGGGCGGCCTCGGAGCGAGCTGGGTGCCGTACTTCGCGGTCGCGGACGCCGACGACACCGTACGGAAGACGGAGGAGAACGGCGGCTCGGTGCTGATGCCGGCGGCGAACGTACCGGACGTCGGCAGGATCGCGTGGCTTGCGGACACCTCGGGCGCGATCTTCGCGGTGCTCAAGCCGACCCCGCGGCTGGGGTAGGCGGGAAGAGACCTGCGGGGCGGCCGGCCCGCCGACTGCCGGCCGCCCGGAAGGACGGGTCGGCACGTCGGCGCAGGTCGTCCTCCTCAGCGGCGTGCCTTTCCGTCCGCCCGGCACGCCCCCTGGGTCACCGTCGGGCCGATGCGGCGCACCTGCGGGATGGTGGTTACTTCGCGCAGTACCGGGAGAAGTTCCGGCGGCGTCTGCCGGAGTCGTTGCACGAGCTGCACGGCCCCGCCCAGGGTGTCGTCGAGTTTCCGCTGCACATGGCCTGGTCCGGGATGACCTCGTATGACGCACCGTGTGGGAGGACGCCTTGCCCCAGCTCGCCTCCCGTACCCGGGCAGCCGCGTGACGGACATGCCCGCACACGCGGCTCCTGGCAGACGTGGTCGCTCGCCCTCGGCTCCCCGTATCCCCTGGTCCTCACCAGCGGGTATGCCGTGCGGGCGCACTACCTCGTATCAACCACCCCGGCCAGGACCTCCACGTCGCCACCGAGAACCGGTCGTCCAGGACTGCCCGCCGGACCGCTGTGCCTCGATGGGCACTGCGTCTGAGCTCAGCAGGGTTTCCGCCGCCACGGGTGCGAGTACCCTCGGTGAAAGGTGCGTTCAGCCGGACTTCCTGCCCGGGCTGCTCACGGCCCGGGCCCTTCTCCTGCTGTAGCCGTTCGAGGCTGCCCAATTGCCGCGAGGTAGCTTGAAGTCCCGCAGCCGGCCGGCCAGTTCGGGGGGCGGCAGCGAAGCCTTTGGAGGCGACGGCCTTGACCGAAGCAAAAGCCGGGCCGGCCACGCTGCCGAAACCACCACCGCATGTCCGTGCCGCTGTCTACAGCACCCCTTCGAGAAACGCCTGAGTTCGCTTCTCGCGCGGATTGGCCAGCACCTCGCGCGCGTCGCCGCGTTCCACCGCCACCCCGCCGTCCATGAAGAGGACCTCGTCCGCGACCTCACGGGCGAACCCCATCTCGTGCGTGACGACCAGCATGGTCATTCCGTTGCCGGCGAGGTCCCGCATGACACCGAGTACTTCGCCCACACGCTCCGGATCCAGCGCGCTGGTGGGTTCGTCGAACAGCATGATGGTGGGTTCCATCGCGAGCGCACGGGCGATGGCTACGCGTTGCTGCTGGCCGCCGGACAGTTGGGCGGGGTACCTGTGGCCGCCCCCGTCGAGGCCGACCCGGGCCAGCAGTTCTCGCGCCCGCTCCCGGCAGGCCGCGCGGTCCATCTTCTTCACCAGCACCGGTCCGGACATGACATTGCTCTCGGCCGTCATGTTCGGGAACAGGTTGAACTGCTGGAACACCATGCCGATGCGGGCCAACTGCTCGGCCAGCTGCTGCGGGCGGAGCGCATGGTAAGCGTGTTCCTTCTCGACGTAGCCGAAGTCCTCCCCGTTGACCCGTAGCACCCCGCGGTCGACGGTCTCCAGCCCATTGATACACCGCAGCAGTGTCGATTTCCCGGATCCGCTGGGCCCGATGATGCACGAGATCTCCCCGGCCGCCACGGTCAGGTCGATGTCACGCAGGACTTGGTGACGTCCGAAGCTCTTGCACAGCTTGCGTGCAATGATCGTTCCGTCGGCGTTCACAGCAGGGACTCCCTCGTGGTGGGAACTGGCTCGCCGGCCCCGGGCTCGACCGCGGTGGCGGCTCGGGTCAGCCGCGCCCGGGACGAGCGGGAGAAACGGCGCTCGATCATGGACTGCGGCACGCTCAGCACCAGCGTCATGATCAGGTACCAGAGGCTGGCCACGATCAGCAGCGGAATGATCTGATAGGTGCGGGCGTAGATCGCCTGTGCGCTCTGCAGCAGGTCGGCAACGCCGAGCACGCTCACCAGCGAGGTCTCCTTGAGCATGCCGATCACCTGGTTGCCGGTCGCCGGAATGATCGCCGGCATGGTCTGCGGGATGATCACATACCGGAGCTTCGTGAACCCCCGCATACCCAAGGACTCCGCGGCCTCGTGCTGTCCGCGACCGACCGATGCGAACCCGCCGCGGATGATCTCGGACAGGCTAAGTTTCAGGTTGGAACTGGAACAGAAAGCACCGCGTCGATCCGCTTTGAGACCAGCTTCGGCTTTTCGGAGCCATGACCAGCCTCCGAGTCCTGCTCGTTCAACGGCGCAGCTCAACGCCCTCGTCCTACGACGGCACCTGGAAGCGGATCCTGGAGCGCCTTCAGGTCCAGGCCGACGCGCAGGGTCTGATCACCTGGGACGTGAGCGTGGACTCGACAGTCTGCCGTGCTCACCAGCACGCCGCCGGCGCGCGTAAAAAAGGGATCTGCAGCGCGAGCCGCCCGGCGGAATCGACACCGAGCCGGACGACCACGGCCTCGGACGCTCACGGGGCGGCCTGACCACGAAGATCCACCTCGCGACCGAGCAGGGGCAAAAGCCGCTGTCGCTGCTGATCACTGCCGGGCACCGGCACGACAGTCCGCAGTTCCAACCTGTCCTCGAACGCACGCCGATGCGCGCGAGGAGGTTCAGGGCGCGCGGGCGGACTTGTAGGCTCTTCTGGGGTGTCGGTGAATGTCGGAGAGGACGCGGGTGCGTACCGGTCTGCGGATATGTGTGGTCGCTGGAATCGTCACGCTTGGCAGCCCGTCGGTCGCGTACGCCCGGGGGGGCGGCGGTAGCCACGGGTTCAGCG
>CBFHCJ010000560.1:0-4862 GCA_965654005.1 uncultured Streptomyces sp.
GGGGTTGACTGGTTTCGCGCTGCGCGAACCTGCGGATCAGGGGAACTCACCGGGCGTCTCCAGCGGTTGTCTTCAGTACGAACGTGAGTGACGCGTACGTACCAGGTGGCATCCATCCTGCCGCAGGCCGAGAGTCGGCGAAGCACCGAGGCCCGATCGGCTCGCGGTGTCTACGCTGGGTGGTGTTATCGGGCAGCCGCGCCGCCGGTGCCAGCCGGTGGCCTTACCAGCCGAGGAATCCCGTGAGTGACACCCCATTCGGATTCGGCCTTCCGCCGGAGGAGCCGGAGAACGGCGACGAGGGCAAGAAGAAGGACCAGCAGAGCGGTGGTGGTCAGGGACCGGCCAACCCGTTCGGTTTCGGGCTGCCCGGAGCCGGCGGCGCCGGCGCCGACAACCCGCTCGCCGCGATGTTCGGTTCCTTGAACCCCACCGACCTGGGCGCCGCGTTCCAGCAGCTGGGCCAGATGCTCTCGTACGAGGGCGGCCCGGTGAACTGGGACATGGCCAAGCAGATCGCCCGCCAGACGGTCTCCCAGGGCACCGAGGACGGCACGAAGGACGCGAGCGTCAGCCCGAGCGAGCGCTCCGCGGTCGAGGAGGCCGTCCGCCTGGCCGACCTGTGGCTCGACGACGCGACGTCGCTGCCGTCCGGCGCGGGCTCCGCCGTGGCCTGGAGCCGCGCGGAGTGGGTCGAGGCGACCCTGCCCGTGTGGAGGGAGCTCGTCGACCCGGTCGCCGAACGCGTCGGCGCGGCCATGGGCGACGTACTGCCGGAGGAGATGCAGGCCATGGCGGGCCCGCTGATCGGCATGATGCGCTCCATGGGCGGCGCAATGTTCGGTACGCAGATCGGGCAGGCCCTCGGCGTACTCGCCGGCGAGGTCGTCGGCTCGACCGACATCGGCCTGCCGCTCGGCCCGGCCGGGAAGGCCGCTCTGCTGCCGCTGAACGTCGAGGCGTTCGGCAAGGACCTGGGCATCCCCAAGGACGAGGTGCGGCTGTATCTCGCCCTGCGCGAGGCAGCCCACCAGCGCCTGTTCGCGCATGTGCCGTGGCTGCGCTCGCACCTGTTCGGCGCGGTCGAGGGCTATGCGCGCGGTATCAAGGTCGACACGGCGAAGCTGGAGGACGTGGTCGGCCAGTTCGACCCGCAGAACCCGGAGGAGCTCCAGCAGGCGCTCCAGCAGGGCATGTTCCAGCCGGAGGACACGCTGGAGCAGAAGGCGGCCCTGGCCCGTCTGGAGACGGCGCTGGCGCTCGTCGAGGGCTGGGTGGACGCGGTGGTGCACGCGGCCGCGAAGCCGCGCCTCGGGTCCGCGGACGCGCTGCGCGAGACACTGCGCCGCCGCCGCGCCACCGGCGGCCCGGCCGAGCAGACGTTCGCCACGCTGATCGGCCTGGAGCTGCGCCCGCGCCGGCTGCGGGACGCCTCCCGCCTGTGGGCGTCGCTCACGGACGCGCGCGGTGTGGACGGCCGGGACGGTCTGTGGGCGCACCCGGACATGCTGCCGACGGCGTCCGACCTGGACGACCCGGACGGTTTCGTGCACCGTGAGCAGCTGGACTTCTCGGAGCTGGACAAGATGCTCGGCGAGGCGGCGTCCGGCTCCGCCGGGAAGCCGGACCTGAAGAAGAGCGAGAGCGACGAGGCCGACGACAAGGGCGACGACACCGAGTGAGCCTCTACGACGACGCGGTCCTCGTACTGAAGGGGTACGAGGACCAGGAAGAGCTTCGCCAGGCATATCTGGACCACCTTGAGGCCCACCCGGACGGCATGTGGAAGGCGTGCCACGCCGGACACATCACGGCGAGCGCACTGGTGATCGACCCCGAGCGCGACCGGGTGCTGCTCACCCTGCACAGGAAGCTGAGGATGTGGCTTCAGATGGGCGGCCACTGCGAGCCCGGCGACATGACCCTCGAGGCCGCGGCCCTGCGCGAGGCCACGGAGGAGTCCGGCATCGCCGGGCTGAGGCTGCCGCCGGGCGGCCCGGTGCGCCTGGACCGGCATCCGATCCCGGCGCCGTGCCACTGGCACTTCGACGTGCAGTACGCCGTGGTGGCGCCGCCGGACGCGGAGCACGCGATCAGCGACGAGTCACTGGACGTGCGCTGGTTCCCGTACGAGGAGGTCGCGGACGTGGCCGACGAGTCGGTCGTACGCCTGCTGGAAGCAACGCGCGCCAGGCTCTGAAGACGTAACACGTAAGGGGTGACCGTCCTCGCGGTCACCCCTTACGCACACCTGTGCTCAGCTCCAGACGTTGCCCTGGTTGTGCCCCCGCGCCCCGTACTGGCCCATGCCGTACTGCGCGCGCAGCCCCTGCCCGATCACCGCGTTCTGCGGCGGCAGCAGCTCGCTGGGCTGTACCAGCGCGAACCCGCTTCCCATGAAGCTGAGCTCCCAGCCCTCACCGGTGTTGCCACGGCGGCGCCACACCCCGGAGGAGTGCGTCTGGGCCTGCATCTGGACCCGCAGCCCTGTGGACCAGGCCACGATCGCGTCGGCGTCGCAGTTGACGTACTTGTCGGGGGTGACCTGCATCAGCAGGGGCGCGCCCGACGTCATCAGCGCGACCTTGCCGCGGCCGGTGATGTTGAGCTGGTACTTGCCGGAGCCGGAGATGCCGTACTGGCTGTCGACGGCGATGACCTCGTGGTACAGCGAGGAGTCCATCGCCAGGACGTAACCGCTGTCGACCGTGAGGCCGTCCTGCTCGACGTCCATGATGTGCACGTGCTGGGCGAGGTTGGCGAGGTAGACGGTGCCCTGCCCGTGACAGCGCATCAGGTCCAGGCCCTCACCCGTGTACGCACGCGCGCGCTGCTGGCTGTTGTTCTGGTACTCGGCGTCGAACTCGATGAGCCCCTGGTAGGCGACCATGGTGCCCTTGCGCGCCAGGATGTCGTCGTGGCCCTCCAGGAGGACGCGCAACATCTGCGCGTTCTGCAGGCTGTAGCGCTCCTGGGTCTGCTGCTCGTGGTAGCCGAAAAGCGTGCTCTGCATGGTGTGCGGTTCCCCCTCAGCCCCGGATCCGGAGGCGGTCGGTGCTGTCCTCGCTGGGCTGGACGACCACGATGCCCTGCCCGGAGAACGCCATCTGGTACGCCTCGCCGCTGCCGCGCCCGATGAGCGACTGCGCCTTGAAGCTGCGCTTGCCCTTCACCTTCAGGTTCGGGGACCATGCGACGAGGGCGTCCGGGTCGACGTACGTCTCGTCCTCGCCGCTGCCGCAGTCGACGACGATCGGCGTGCCCCGGGAGGTCAGCGCGACCCAGCCCTGCCCGGAGATCTTCGTGTTCCACAGGCCCTGCCCGGCGAACTTGGCGAGCCCCTTGACGCGTTCGACACCCCACTGCAGATGCGCGTCGAAGGCGAGCAGGTTGGTGGCGTTGACGGAGATCGCGTCCCCGCCCAGGTTGATGACGACCACGTTCGCCCCGTAGTCGGCGAGATAGAGCAGGCCGTCGCCGGAGCACTTCATGAGGGGCGCGCCCTCACCGGTGATCCAGTCCCGCGCGATCTGGCGCACGGCGGGCGGGTTGGGCTCGTACTGGATGAACCCTTCGTAGGCGACCATGGACCCCACGCGCGCGAAGAGGTCGTTTCCGGTCTGCATGGCGACCTTCAGCATGTGGTTGCCGTGGTTCTCCATGCGGGCGGTCACGGGTGCGGGAGCGAAGCCCGCGAGCGGCTGGTTCATGACGGGCTCCCTCAGACCTCGTACGGCTGGACGACGACGAAATTGCCGGGCGCCGCCCGGAACTGGAGGTTGACGCTCTCCCCGGTGTCCCCTGGGTAGGCGTTGCGGCGCATCCGCACCTGGCTGGAGACGATCACCTGGGCGGCGGCCGACCAGGCGACGACGGCGTTGCAGTCGGCGAACGTCGTCGGGGTGACCGGCAGCACCACGGGCGCGCCGTGGGTCTTCACCACGATCGTGCCCGTCCCCTGGAACTGCATCGTGAACAGCGCGCCTCCGGGGATGCCGTGTCCCTCGATGCGCCGGACCTCGTGCTGGAGGGACTCGTCGAAGGCGAGGACGTTCTCGGCGGACACGCAGATCGCGTCCCCCTGGAGCTCGATCGGGTGCAGATGGGTGGCGTTCTCGGCGAGGAACACCTGTCCCTGGCCCGTACAGCGCATCAGCTGCATCTCCTGGCCGGTCGCGTTGCCCACGATCCGCCCGGCGAAGCCGGCGCCCTTGTAACTGAAGTCGACCTTGCCCTGGTAGAGCACCATGCTGCCCTGCCGGGCCAGCACGGGCTGGCCGCCGATGCCCAGGTCGACGCGGACCAGCTTCTTGTTCTGCTGCGTCCACCGCTGCCCGGTCGGCGTCTCCTTGTAGGCCTGCAGCGCGGCGGCCACTCCTGCACCGCCTTGCGGGGCGGCCCCTTGGGGCGCTCCGTACGGGGAGGGGGCCGCGGGCAGCCCGGGGACCTGTCCCGGAACCTGCCCGTACGCCGGCTGCTGGCCGTACCCGGGGGCTGCGGGCGGGGTCTGCTGTCCGTAGCCGGGCGGCGGCATCGGGGCGGTCGGCTGCTGCCCGTAGCCGGGCGGCATCGGGGCGGTCGGCTGCTGCCCGTAGCCGGGCGGCGGGCCCGGTTGCCCGGGCGGCTGGGCGAACGGCGCGGGACCCGGCGGCGGCACGGTCCCGCCGGGCGGGGTGTTCAGGGGCGCGACGATGGTGGGCGCGGCGTGCACGGAGGGCGCGGGCGCCGGGGCGGGCGGTGTGGCTCCCTGGGGCGGCACGAAGCCCTGCGGGGCGGGCTGCGGCTGCTGCGGCGCGGGGGCCGGGGCGGGAGCGGGCGAAGCGGGAGTCGGGGCGGCGAAGGTGGGCGGCGCGGAGGCCTGG
>CBFHCJ010000561.1:0-4860 GCA_965654005.1 uncultured Streptomyces sp.
CTGATAGGGCGTGACGTGCAACGGCGCTCACCCCGTACCGCTGTGGGGTGAGCGCCGTCCCTGTTCGGTTGTTCTGGTCCCGGCGGGGGGTCGGGCTCCGCTACCGTGCCGTCATGAGTGAGCCGTTCGCCCAAGGCGAGGACCATCCGGCATGTGGCATCTGCCCGTCGAAGCGGCTGCCGCGCGAGGCGTTCGTCGTCTACTCGCGCCCCTCGTGGGAGTGCCCGTTCGACCCTGCCGACGGCTTCCGCTACACCCTGGACGACCGGACACCGGCGTGCGTGCACCCCGACAAGGTGGGGCTGGAGCCGGACCGGATCGCCCCGCCGTCCAGGCCGGAGCCGGAACCCGCGCCGGAGGCTACGCCGCGGCGTAGTCGATGGCGCTTGTCATTCCGCGGTCGGTGATGCCGATGGCGGCGTACTTGCCGTCGAGGACCTGGCGGCGCCGCTCGGCCTCAGCGGCCGGGATCCAGTACCGCTCGTCGACCGGGCCGAAGGCCAGCTCGTACGCCTGGTGCGTGTAGTCGCCGGTGTTCCACGGCGTGTTGTTGGCGTGCTCGTTCACCGTGGAGTGCACGAACAGGTGCCCGGTACGCCCCTGGATGCGAGACAGGGCCGTGAACTGGGCACACAGCGCATGGCAGGTGACGTCGACCGGCACGGGCACGGGCAGCTCGGCGAGGAGCTCGTCGCCGGTCAGCTCGTACACGGCCGACTTGAGCGCCATCACCTTGAGCGCGTCGGCGATGAGGTGCTGCGCGTCCCTCTCGACGCTGTAGGTGCTGATGAGCGGGCCGCCGTAGAAGTCGTCCCACTCGCTGTTGTACTTGGCACAGCCGTCGAGGACGGTGGACGTCTCGGTGTCGGCCCGCCAGTCGTCCAGGATGTGCCGGGCCCGCGCGGCAATGGCCTCGGGCTCGGGAAGTGCTGTTGCTGTGGTCACCGTGTCTTCCCTTCGTCGGGTGATGCTCTGTCAGGTGGTGCTGGCCGGCTGGGCCGGGGGTTGTGACGTCCGCCCCGGCCCAGCCGGGGTCATAGGAGGCGGAGCACGACGAGCGCCAGGACGGCGAGCGCTCCGCTGAGGGCCCAGGTCTGCCACCAGGCCCACCAGGGCGGTCCGCTGCGGCGGCGTCTGCCGGTCACGGGGCCTCCCAGGTGCCGCGCATGGAGATCAGCTCGATGGCTGCCCATGTCGTGGGCCACGGCTCGGAGAAGGTGCCCCCGTAGCGGGGCCGCAGGTAGGGCACACCGTCGCGTACGTCCGTGAGCACGGCCTGACAGCCCCGGGAGGTGTCGCGTACGAGGTCGCCCACCCCCGCTGCGCGGGGAGCCGTTGCGCCGGTCACTGCGCACTCTCCTGCGACGTCTCACTCTGCGCCCGACGTCGGCGACGCTGGACAGCGTCGATCGCCCTCACGCTGCCCTCACCGTCCTCGATGCGGGCCCGGTAGTCCTCCCAGTCACGGGCGGTCCAGTCCTCCAGCCCGGCAGGGAAGTCGTCGGTGCCGGCGCGGGTCACTGGTTCGCCTCTACGGCCGGGACGCCGTACATGGACGCGCATGGGTCGCAGGCGAACAGGGAGTCATCGCGCAGTATCGGCACCGGAAACCTGGGGTCCGGAGTCCCGCTGCACCAGCAGCACGAGCGGCCTGCGATCTGCTGCGGGCTCAGCCGCCCACGGTGAATCGCCGGGGCGTCCACGTAGGCACCGGCAAATGGCTTGGGCTGCGTGCTGCGCGTCGTCATGTGGGCCTCGCGCTCGCGGTCGGGAGCTTGCGGCGGCCATCTCCCACGGGGGAACGAGAGACGGCCGCCAGACGCCTGCGGCGTTCGCCGGGGCGCGCGTCCAGTCCAACGCCGGAGCGTGGTCAACGGGTAGGAAAAGTGGGCCCATTGCTACTCGCGGTGACCGGAAATTTCTGCGGGGCAGGATCCTCGCAACCCCTCCACGCTGCATGATCACGCGGCTACGGTGAGTGCGTGGAAGGAAATTTCCGGTTGCACGCCCACATGATCGAACACGCCTTCAAGCAGGGCGGGTTAGCCGACAGGGTGAACGATGAGCTGAAGACGGCCGGTCACAAGGGGACTGTCGGTGACCGCACGGTCCGCAACTGGGTAACCGGAAAAACCCGCTGGCCGCACCAGCGCCAGCGCGACGCCCTCACGGCAGTATTCGGATGCACACCCGTCTGCCTTGGCTTCTATCCCCCGGGCATGCCCGCACCGCCATACGAGGACCCCTCAGCCATGCTCCGCCGCCGCTTTTGCACTGCCGCCACATCCGCCGTCGCAGCCACCGCCCTGCCAGCCGCCGGCACCCGCCCCACCACCGTGGGCACCTCCGATGTGCTCCGCCTGCGGGACGGCTTAGACCGGCTGACCGCCCTCGATCAGAAACGCGGCGGACATGCCGCCCTGGAGCGCGCCGCGCTCGCTGGCGCAGCCGAGGCTGTCGGCCTCCAGGACCACTCCGCCTCACAGACGATCCGGCAGCGGCTGTTCGGTGTCGCCGCCGACTACACCACGGCCGCCGCCTGGTCGTGCATCGACGCCCGCCAGCTCGACCCCGCCCGTATGCACGTGAACGAAGCGCTGAGACTGGCCGGACTGTCGCAGGACCCCGTGGCAATCATGCGGGTGTGGAACTCCACCTCGATCCTTGCGCACCAACTCGGTCACCATGCCGAAGGCGTGGCAGCGGCGCAGGCGGCCCAGTCCTGCGCGATCACACGCCGCGATCCGCTGTTCGGATCCCTCGCGCACGCCCGTGCCGCGATCGGGCACGCCTACCGGGACGACCGGCAGGCCGCTATCCGTTCGATCGGATACGCCGAAGAGGCCCTGGTGCGAGCCGAGACGCGCCCCCGTCCGTCCTGGATCTCCTTCTACGGGCCTGCAGAGCTGCACGCCCTGACCGGGATCGTCCGCAGCCGTCTCGGCCAGCCCGCGGAGGCGGAAGCGGCCTCACACCGCGCCCTGTCCACGCTGCCAGCTCCCTACCGGCGCAACCGCGCCATGACGACCGTGGACCTCGCCATCGCCCAACTCCACCAGGGCGATGCCGAACAAGCCTGCGCCACGACCGAGGACGCCTTCACCCTGATGTCCGGAAGCCCACTGCCCGGCCGCCTGCGCGTCCAACTCGGCGACTTCTACCGCGATCTCCTCACGCTCGCGCCCTCCACCACAGTGGCGCGCGAGTGGGCCGACCGTTACCGATCCGAATGGAGCCCCGCGTGACCACGGCACCCGCCATCGACCTGCGCCGCTACGGACACAACGACCTGCCCGACATCCGGCAGACCCTGCTCGACGTCCATGCCGACGCCTACTTCGAGCGGCGGCACGAAGAGTTCGTACAGCGCTTCCCCTGGTTCGTGGACCACTGGGGCGGGCGGGAAGGATTCGCGTGCGTGGTCGCCTACGAGGGCGGTGAACCCATCGGGTTCACCTACGGGGCGCCGGGCGAGCCGGGCCGCGAATGGTGGCGTGAGTACCTGGCCGAGGAGCCGGCGGACCCGTCGACGTTCTCTGTCTCGGAGCTGATGCTGAAGCCGAAATGGCGCAAGCGAGGTCTGGGGGAGCGGCTGCACACCGCGCTGCTCACTGACCGGCCGGAGGCCCTGGCCGTGCTCACCGTGGACACCAAGCGGCCTCGGCTCCAAGCGCTGTACGAGGGCTGGGGGTACCGGAAGGTCGGCGAGCGTCAGCCGTTCCCGGACTCCCCGCTGTATGCCGTGATGCTGCTCGACCGCAAGCACACAGCCTGAACTACCGACTGGCAACGCCCCTTGTACGGCCCGCATGGGGGCCCGGGCGTACGGAAGCCCCCGACGGCCTGTGTCAGCGCCCGCCGGGGGCTTCTCCCTTGCCTGATCGCAGCCTGTTGGCCCCATTGGGCCCAACAGGTCTTACCGGCCCGCAGACGGCCCCCTGCGGCCCTCTGAGGGGGTGTGGTGGCGGTAGGCCGCCGACGATGCCTCCTGGGCCGCCCTGGACTGCGCTACGGCCTCGCGCTTGCGCTGGACGGCGTACGCGGCGCGGGCCTTGGTCTCGACGTCGTGAAGCTCGGGGTACTTCCGGGCGATCTCGGCGCGGCGGCCCTGCTCGGCACGGACCGCTTCCACGGTCTTGTTGTTCTTCGCGGCCGCCGCCTCGAACTTGGCGGCCTCGCCCTGCAGGCCGGTCAGCTTCTGCGCGTCCCGCCGGTCGATCCGCAGCTCGATGTCGGGCAGCTGCTCGCGCATCTCCGTCAGCCGCCCGCGCACCGTGTCGACGTCGGCCGGCGCGAACTGCTTGGCGCCGGTCTCGTCGCCGAAGTGCCCGGCGAACTTGCTGGTGCGGATCAGCTCCCACGCCTCGACGCGGGCCTCCCTGGCGGCGATACGGGCGTCGCTCTCCTCGGTGCGCCAGGCCGCCCGCTCGGCGGTGACTTCGGCAGTCAGCGCGGTGTGCTCCTTCTTCGAGGTGAAGTGCAGGCGCAGGGCGAGGCGGCCCATGTCCTTCTTCGGGTCCAGGTGCTCCTTGAGGTAGCGGTCCCGTTCCTCCGCCCGCTCACGCGCGTTGGCCTCCCGGGCGAGCTGCTCGGCGGCCTCCTGGGCCTTCGCCTCCGCCTGGTCCAGCACGGTCGCGGCCTCGGCGACGAACGCCTGCCCCCGGGTCTGCCCGGCCTCCCTCTCCCGGGCAAGGCGCTCCTCGAGGACGCGGGCCTTGCCCGCCGCGTCCTGCGCGGCCCGCTCGGCGTGCCCGCCCGCCTCGTGCGCCTGGCCGAGGAGTCGGCGCAGCCCGGCATCGGACCGCGTGCCGTACAGGCGCGACTTCCAGGACGGCACGGCCGCCATCTCGCGGCGGCGCT
>CBFHCJ010000562.1:0-4856 GCA_965654005.1 uncultured Streptomyces sp.
CCCCCCGGATCGACCGCCTGGGGGCCGGCGGGTGCGGCACCCGTGGTCCCGCGGGTGGGCGGGACCACGAGGTGGTTTCTGCTGCGTTCAGGACGTGAGGTCCAGTACGCGCACCGGCTCACCTGCCCACCGGTGCGGGGCTGTGGTGGCGATAATCGCGCCATCAGGACGGTCCGGGGTGGGCTGGGCCGCGTACTGGCTGTGCGCCGCAGCCCAGCTCTCCTGGCGCGCAACGGCCAGGGCGGCAGCCAGATCCAGATCAAGGACGGTGATACCGGGCATGGAGGCCAGATGCTCCGCCGCGCCGGGCCGGGCACGATCGGCTTCCACTAATGCGCACGCAGGGGCGTACAGGAACCAGCCCGCTTCGACGTGGGCACGGTGGATCAGGCGGGAAGCAAGGACGTTGCCCTGGCCGGCTGCGGCCATCGCGGTGTCGTCCAGGACGATATGCATGACATCGCTCACCGGGCGGTCACCTGGGCCAAGCGCCGGTCCAGTTCGTTGTCCAGGTCCTGCTCCTGGGCAGCGGTCGGGGCGTAGCCGTTCCACTCCTTCAATGCGGCCAGGGCCTTCTCCGCCCGCTCGGCACGCTCCGCCGGAGTCAGCAGCGTTTCAGCGAGACGGGCCAGATACGCGCGCAGCGACAGCCCCTCAGCGGCAGCTATAGCGGCAAGCCGGTCCTTGGCTTCCTCAGGGATACGGACATTGGCATCGGACATCGTCGTCACTCCTTCCCACCCCAGGGTACGGGTACGTACCCGTACCCGTCACATGCGGCCGATTCCAGTCACAACTCTGTTGCCTGGCCGAATCTAGTGCCATGCTGTGACCGCGGTGATCCTCTTCCTCCCCCCAGGCGGAGGCACCCGCCCCCTGGCCCCGCCCGTGTGCTGTCACCTGGGCGGGGCCCCGCCGTCCCTCCCGGCCTCCCCACGGGAGGGCCGACGGCTGCGCAGACCGTCGCAGTGCCCACCGCTTGCGGAGCAAAGAACGCAGCGACGGACAGCAGGTGGGGCAATCGCCACCACCGCCTGCCAGACCCTGCCGGTCGTTCGTGCTGGCAGGTTTTCTTCAGGCGTAGCCGCCGGTAGTCCTTGAAATTGTTGCTGAGCTGCTTGGATTGCCGTCGCGGGTGGACCGGCGCCGTTCTTTCCTCGGTGCGGGACCAGGGTGAAGTGTTCGGCCCGGTCGCCTCCACTCCGCTTGGACCGACCGAACCCCTCAGCAACGGTGCGCATGGGACGCCCGAGGAATCTCACCCCCAAGACGCCCCGACTACTGAATCCTGCTGCTGAGCTGAGCGGCATCGCCGCCACGCTGATCGGACGCTGCGCCACCGCGCTCGGCCGCGCGGGACCGGACACGATCCGGACCGGATCGCCACCGGCCTACAGGCTGGTAGGTCTGCCACTGGACGGCGGGGGCGGAGACGCAGGAGCACGCGGTCGGTGGGGTTGATGAAGTCATGCTGCGCGTCGCCGCCCGCCTCACCCGCGGCAGCCGCCGCCTGCGCCTGCGCCTGCGCCTGCGAATACTAAACGCCAAGCTCAGAGGCTGATCAACGGTCAGGCGGGCCCGCCGGTGAAGTGCAGGAGTTGCGTACCGAGACTTGAGCATCGAAGCTCCGCATGAGCACCTGGCAAATCCGAGAGACACTTCCGGGTGCATTCATCTCATTGTGCTCGACGGCCAGTTCCCAGTCTTCGATGGCACCACTGACATATGGCTCCCACGCCTGAGCCGACAGGCCATCCTTCCTGTTCAGCACGGCCGAGAAGAAGATCATATCCCCTTTGAACATTCTAGGATTGAATTCCGCCATAAGGTGCACATTATTCACCATCACCCCTGCCACGGCCTCGAAATCGCTGGCGTTGAATGCATCCGGCGTCACCCCCAGGATCGTCTCGGCCTCGTTGTCGGCGAGAGATTTAATGAGGTCTGCTGCTTCCTCTCTGATCCTGGCCGCGCGGAGGAGCGGCTCCACCGGAAGTTTCTCCGCTGCGTCATCGGGGTTTGGGTAGGCGTCCATGATGGCGAGCAGCGAGACCTCCTCGCCGGCCTCCTGGAGTTGCACTGCCATTTCGTGGGCCACTAGTCCCCCGAAGGACCATCCGAGGAGCCGGTAAGGTCCATTTTTCTGCACATCTCGAATGACACGGATGTAATCAGCGGCCGCCTGTGCCAGGGTATGCGGCAAGGCGGAGCATCCGTCGATGCCTCGAGCTTGAAGCGCGTAGATCGGATACTCCGGTGGCAGGTGGGCTGAGAAGCTCTGATAAACCCATCCCAGTCCGGTGCCTGGATGTATGCAGAATATCGGACGGCTCATACCCGGGGTTCTTATGGGGAGAAGTACGTCTTGCGTCTCCCGCTTGGCCCCTGCCCGCAGCTGTCTGCCCAGCCCGGCGGCGGTGGGGTTTTCGAACAGCTCGCGTATCCGCAGTTCCACCCGCAGGGTGCCGCGGATGCGGGAGACCAGTCGGGTGGCGAGCAGAGAGTGCCCGCCGAGTTCGAAGAAGCTGTCGTCGACACCGACCCGCTCCAGCCCCAGCACCTCGGCGAACAGAGCGCACAGCACCTCCTCCGCTTCCGTGGACGGCGCGCCGCCGGTGACCGACACCGCGTAATCCGGCGCCGGCAACGCCTTGCGGTCCAGCTTCCCGTTCACCGTCAACGGCAAGCCCTCCAGCACCACGAACGCCGAAGGCACCATGTGATCGGGCAGGGTGGTGCGCAGGTGCGCGCGCAGGTTATCCGGGTCGACCACCGCGCCGGCGGTGGGGACGACGTAGGCCGCCAGGCGCTTGTCGCCGTGCTGGTCCTCACGGGCGAGCGCCACACATTGGGCGACTGCCGGGAAGGAGGCCACAGCGGCTTCGATCTCGCCGAGCTCGACACGGAAACCGCGGATCTTGACTTGGTCATCGGTGCGGCCGAGGTACTCGAGTTGGCCGCACCCGCTCCAGCGCACCAGGTCCCCGGTGCGGTACATCCGCTCACCAGGCGCACCATAGGGATTGGCCACGAAACGCTCCGCCGTCAAAGCAGGGCGGTTGAGATATCCGCGGGCCAGACCCACGCCGGCCACGTACAGCTCGCCGGGCGCTCCGACCGGTACGGGCTGGAGGGCGGAATCCAGCACGAAGACCTGAGTGTTGCGCAAAGGTCGACCGATCGACGGAGTGTTCCGTGCGTCTGCGTCGCCGTGCCACGCGGTCGCATAGACGGTGGTCTCCGTCGGCCCGTACATGTTCGCGATCCTGCTTTTCGGGAACGCGGCGCGTATCGACCTGGCAGCGCGAACTGAGAGATGTTCACCTGCCAGCACGACGAGGTCCGCCCCGATCGGTGCGTCAATACCCCGTCCTATGACATGTTCCACCGCAGAGGGCACCGAGCTGATCAGGCTGCCCTGCCATCCCTCGTCTTCCAGGAGTACAAGAACGTCGCGCACCACCTCGACGCAGCCGCCGCTGACCAGTGGGCTGAACAGCTCGAAGACCGAGACGTCGAAGTTCAGCGAAGTCGAGAAGAGGACCCGGGACAGATACGTCGGGCCGATGTCGGACACAGCCCAGGCCAGAAAATCTGCCACGCTCCGGTGTTCCACGATGACGCCTTTGGGGCGTCCGGTGGAGCCGGAGGTGTAGATGACGTACGCGGGCCATGCGGGATCGACCGGGTCGAGATTGTCTCCCGGCTGGGATGTGGTTTCGGCATTCGCAAGCCAGGCTTCGTCGACGACGAGAGCGGGGCGGGCGTCGCCCAGCATGTGGGCGACGCGGTCGGCCGGGTATCCGGGGTCGACGGGAAGGTAGGCGGAACCGGTCTTGAGCACAGCCAGGAGGGCGATGGCCATGCTCGCCGAGCGGGGCAGGGCCACGGCGACCAGGCGCTCAGGACCAGCTCCTCGGGCGAGGAGGAGCCGCGCGAGTTGGTTGGCGCGAACGTTCAATTGGGCGTAGGTGAGTTGGGTTTCGCCGCACACGACCGCGGTCGCTTCCGGGGTACGTGCGGCCTGCGCCTCGAACAGTTGCGGCAGTGTGGTGTCCGCAGACGACTCGGCAGCCGTGTCGTTCCATTCCACCAGCAGTTGCCGCCGTTCGCCAGCGTCCAGGATTTCGACCTGCCCGACTCGCTGCGACGGATCAGTGACAAGCGCCCGCAGCACCCGGACGAATCGTCCCGCGATGGCCTCGACACGCTCCGCGTCGAACAGGTCGGTGGCGTAGTTCACCACTCCGAGAATCCCTGCCGGATGACCGTCGGCATCGATCTGCTCCGCGAGGTGGATGTCCAGATCGAACCGGGCCGCCACATCCTCAACAGGCTCCACTCGCGCGCGCACGCCGGGCATGGCGAGATCGGCCCCGGTGTTGTTCTGCAGGGTGAGCATGACCTGGAAGAGGGGATGGCGTGCCATGGAGCGAGCCGGTGCCAGGTCTTCCACAAGGCGTTCGAAGGGAACGTTCTGGTGCGTGTAGGCAGCCAGACTCCGCTCCCTGACCCGAGCCAGCACATCGGTGAAGGTGGGGCTTCCTGTCAGGTCGGTGCGCAGGACGAGGGTGTTGACGAAGAAGCCCACCAGGTCGTCCAGGGCGTCGTCGGTGCGGCCGGCGACGGGCGTGCCGATGGGGATGTCGCTGCCCGCACCCAGCCGGAACAGCAGCACCGCCAGCGCGGACTGCAGCACCATGAATACGGTGGAGTTGTGCTGCTTGGCCAGATCCACCAGCTTGCGGTGGTCCTCGGCCGGGACACGCAGCGGGACCTCAGCGCCCCGGTGGCTGGCGACAGCCGGCCGCGGGCGGTCGAAGGGCAGGGCCAGTTCCTCGGGTAGTTCGGCCAGG
>CBFHCJ010000563.1:0-4854 GCA_965654005.1 uncultured Streptomyces sp.
CCAGTGACCTCTTCCGTGTCAGGGAAGCGCTCTCCCGCTGAGCTAATCGCGCGGGGATCCTCGCGGATCATACAGACCCTCGCGGGCCCGGGTCCTCGCGGACCAGTGGACGATACTGGGATTGAACCAGTGACCTCTTCCGTGTCAGGGAAGCGCTCTCCCGCTGAGCTAATCGTCCTTGGAGGTGGAGACGGGATTTGAACCCGTGTAGACGGCTTTGCAGGCCGTTGCCTCGCCTCTCGGCCACTCCACCAGGAGTGCGGGGGTCGGGAAGATCCCCTTGTTTCCTCGAGCGGACGACGAGGCTCGAACTCGCGACCTCAACCTTGGCAAGGTTGCGCTCTACCAACTGAGCTACGTCCGCCTGTCGTTTCGGTCCGCTCCCGCGTCCCGGCGACGTGTTGAACTCTAGCGGATTCCCCGGCCAGTACAAAAACGCGTTTGCGCAGCGTGCTGCCCTGCGCCTGGTCGGGGACATGGTCACGGCATCGAAGGGCCATGCCCGGGCCACCCTCAGGACACCCGCCATAGACTCGACTGCGTGCTCGACCTTCCTCCTCTCGCCCGCTTCGGCGACCGCGTCGCCACCGGTCTCCTCGATGTCACCAGCGACCCCGCGGCCCTCGACTCCAGTGGTTTCTGGGCGGTCTGCGCGGACTACGAGGGGCGTCTGACCTGCGCCCGCTTCAGGGACGTACGGGAAGACGCCGTGCCCGTCCCGGTCCCGGGAGCCTGGCGGGGACCGGCGGCCGGTGACTGGACGTCCTCGCTCGACCGCGCCGCGTACACGGCCGGGGTGCGGCAAATCCGCGAGCACATCGCGACCGGCGAGGTCTACCAGGTGAACCTCTGCCGGGTGCTCTCCGCGCCCGTCGCGCCCGACGCCGACATGGACGCCCTGACCGCGGTGCTGGCGCGCGGCAACCCGGCACCGTACGCAGGAACGATCCGCCTGCCGGAACACGGCGTGGAGATCGCCACCGCGTCCCCCGAACTCTTCCTGCACCGCGATGGCCGGGTCGTCGAGTCCGGTCCCATCAAGGGCACCGGGCGCACCGAGGCGGACCTCCTGCCGAAGGACTACGCCGAGAACGTGATGATCGTGGACCTGGTCCGCAACGACCTCGGCCGCGTCTGCACCACGGGCAGCGTGACCGTCCCCGACCTGTGCGCCGTGGAGAAGCACCCGGGCCTGGTCCACCTCGTGTCCACGGTGCGTGGTGAGCTGCGCACGGACGCCGGCTGGCCGGAGCTGCTCGCCGCCACCTTCCCGGCCGGCTCGATCACCGGCGCCCCCAAGTCCAGCGCCCTGCGGATCATCGACGCCCTGGAGACCGCGCCCCGCGGCCCCTACTGCGGCGGTATCGGCTGGGTCGACGCCGACCGGGAAGTGGGGCAGCTGGCCGTCGGGATCCGCACCTTCTGGATCGACCGGTCCGCCGGGGACGCGGCGGTTCTGCGCTTCGGCGCCGGCGCCGGCATCACCTGGGGCTCCGACCCCGAGGGGGAGTGGCACGAGACCGAGCTGAAGGCCGCCCGGCTGCTCGCGGTAGCGTCGGGAGCGTACGACGCGAGTGGAGGGACACTCAAATGAAGATCTGGCTCGACGGCGGGCTGCAGGACATCGAGTCCGCCCGCGTCTCCGTCTTCGACCACGGGCTGACCGTCGGCGACGGAATCTTCGAGACCGTCAAGGCCACGGACGGACGCCCGTTCGCGCTGACCCGCCACCTCGACCGGCTCACTCGCTCCGCGCGTGGCCTGGGCCTTCCCGACCCCGACCTGGACGAGGTCCGCCGCGCCTGCGCCGCGGTCCTGGAAGCCAACCCGATGCCGCTCGGGCGCCTGCGCATCACGTACACCGGCGGCCACGGCCCGCTCGGTTCCGACCGCGGTGACCACGGACCCACCCTCGTGGTCGCCCTCGGCCCGACCAGTCGGCGCCCCGACTCCACCGCCGTGATCACCGTTCCCTGGACCCGCAACGAACGCGGCGCGCTGACCGGCCTCAAGACCACGTCGTACGCCGAGAACGTGGTCGCCCTGGCCAGGGCCGCCCAACAGGCCGCCTCCGAGGCGGTGTTCGCCAACACCGTCGGACAACTCTGCGAGGGGACGGGGTCCAATGTCTTCGTCGTCCTGGACGGCGAGATCCACACCCCGCCACTCGCCTCCGGCTGTCTCGCCGGCATCACGCGCGCGCTCACCGTCGAGTGGACCGGTGCCAAGGAGACCGACCTGCCGCTGGACGTGCTGGAACGCGCGGACGAGGTGTTCCTCACCTCCACGCTGCGCGACGTGCAGGCCGCGCACCGGGTCGACGACCGCGAACTGCCGGGCGCGCCCGGTTCCGTGACCGCCAAGGCCATGCGGATCTTCAACGAGCGGTCCGGGGACGACCTCGATCCCTGAGAGCCGCAGAAAAGTCAGCCGACCAGGGAGCTGACCGGGGTCTTCGCAATGGGTAGAACACCCCTGATGACCACGACCCTGCGGCCGACCGAGCCGCTCCAGCGCGCGGCCGACGGGACGCGCTCACGTCGCTATCAAGTGTGTGTGAACAGCCGTCCCGTGGGCGCGATACACCTCGGCACCTCTCCCGTCTTGGGGGAGTCGGTGGCCCGGATCCTGGACCTGCGGATCGAGGAGCCGGACCGGCGGCGCGGCCGGGGCACGGTGGCCGCACTCGCCGCGGAGGAGGTGGCGCGCGGCTGGGGCTGTCGCCGGATCGAGACGCTTGTCCCCGCCGATGCCGAGGCCGCACTGCGGCTCACCGGGGCGCTCGGCTATGTCCTGCGCAACCGCGGCATGGAGAAGCGGCTCGGGGACACACCGCCCGAACTGCCCGAAGGCAGCAGCGCACGGCCCATGACGGGCGCCGAGTTCGAGGCGTGGCGAACGTACCAATCGGAGCAGTACGCGCTCTCCTGGATCGAGCGGGGCGTGCCGGAGGCCGAGGCGTACGCCAAGGCGCGGCGCGATCATGAGCAGTTCCTGCCCCAGGGACCGGACACCGAGAACATGCTGTTCAGCATCCTGGAGCAGGAGGGAACCCGGGTGGGCACCCTGTGGGTGGCACTGCGCGAGGAGCAGGCGTTCGTCTTCGACGTCGAGGCCGACGCGGCCCACCGCGGCCGAGGGCACGGACGTACGCTCATGCTGCTGGCGGAGATCCAGGCGATCGCCGCCGGCAGACGAGTCCTCGGCCTCAACGTCTTCGCGGGAAACACCCAGGCCGAGCGGCTGTACGAGTCCCTCGGCTACGAGACGACGCAGTACTCCCTGTACAAGCCGTTGCTTTGACGTGCTCCCCGGCCTGAAGTCCAGGGATTCCGGCCTGGGTCGACGCTCGGTCGCCGGGACAACGCGGGCCGCCGGCTGGACGATGGCCCAGGTGACGACGAAGCGAAGGAGACGGGGGTTCCGTACCTACGGCAAGTCCATGACGGCCATGCCGATCACGATCTGCGGCAGGTCGTCCATGGGGGCGCGGCGAAGCTGTCGTATCTGCCGGCTCTTCAGTTGCCCGGTCGGCCAGGCGGCTGTTGGCCGGTTGCCTGGCGTTGACCGAGGAGATACGCGAGCTGGGTCACGAGATCACCGGCAGGCTCGGGACACTGGCCCCGAGTCTGCTGAAGATCCCCGGCTGCGGGACGCTCACCGCTGCGGAGGTCCTGGGCGGAAGAGTCCCGGTAACGGTCGGTGTCAAGCCGGTCCTGTAACGGCCGGGTACAAGCAGGTTCCGTAACGGCCGGACACCGGAGCAAGCGGCCGGGCGCGGGAACGCCCCGCTGGTCAGGCCTCCTGCTCGGTCAGCAGCCGGTCCGCGATCTCCTCGATGCGCTCGCGCAGGCCCTCCTGGCTCTTGCCGCCGTCGAGGCGCTCGCCACCGATGACGTACGTCGGGGTGCCGGACACGCCGATCGCCTTGCCCTCGGCCTGGTCGGCGTCGACGATCAGGATGTGCCTGCCGTCGATCAGGGCCGTGTCGAACTCCTCGGCGTCCAGACCGAGTTCGCGGGCCACCTCGACCAGGAATGCCTCGCCCCTGCGGTCCAGCTCCTCGACCCGGCCGAGCACGGCCTCGATGTACGGCCAGCCCCGCCCCTGTTCCAGCGCTTCCTCGGCGGCCTGCGCGGCGGCGAAGGAGTGCTGGTGCTTGTCCAGCGGGAAGTGCCGCAGCCGCAGCTCCAGCCGGTCGCCGTAGCGGGCCCGTAGCGCGCGCAGGTCGTCCAGCGCGCTGCGGCAGTCGGGGCACTGGAGTTCGCACCAGACGTCCAGGACGGGGGCGGCGGCACGGTCGGGGGAGGAGTCACTCATGGTCACCAGTCTCCCAGTACGGGGACCGGGCCCCGAACGGACCTCCCGAAGGCCGGGGGTGGAGGGCCGGCCGGGACCTGTGATGTCACGGGTGGAGGCGGGTCCGCACCCTGAGGAGGAGCCGACCCGGAGATGTCCCTGAGGTCCGGCCGGACCGTGGCACGGGCGGCGCGGGGAGGTGCAGGATGGAAGGGACGAACCGACCTGCCCGACCGATGCGCGCCTGGAGGACCGGATGATTGCCGAGACAGTCTGTTCCGCCGTCTCCGCGGCGGGCCTGGGCATCGCCGCGGTCACGGCCTACCGCAAGCGCTTCCTCGCGGCGGCCCGCGTCGCGGCGTACGCACTCGTGCCCGTCGGCCTGGTGATGACCGGGGTCGTGGGCTGGCTGGCCGACACGGCGTTCAGTCCCGCGGCATGGGCGGGCTTCGGTGTGCTCGGCGCCGCCTGGCTGCTGTTCGCGACCACCCGGGCCGTGGAGCGCCGGGGCGGCGGGACCCGAGCTGGTTGCCGCACGTCCGGCTCGTCGGGGTG
>CBFHCJ010000564.1:0-4852 GCA_965654005.1 uncultured Streptomyces sp.
CGTGCCCTGGGCGATGTGCAGATACTCCAGCCCCGCCGAGCCGCAGAAGCGCGGGTGGACGCCGTCCGTCTGCAGACCGAGCAGCGCGCGCTTCTGCTCGTCGGTCGTGTAGTACGGGTGGGACGTGGCCACCTCCAGGTCGCGGCCCGGCGCGGGCGAGCCTGAGCGCAGGCGCTCGCCGTCGAGGTACGCTCCCCCGCCCCGTATCGCCGTGGCCATCTGCCCCAGAGCCGGTGCGTACGTCCACGAGGCCCGCACCACGCCGCCCTGGGCGAGTGCGACCAGAGTGCAGAACCCGGGGTCGCCATGGACGAACTGGCGGGTGCCGTCGACCGGGTCGACGATCCACACGGGTGCCTCGCCCCGCACCGCCTCGTAGGTCGCGGGGTTGGCGTGCACCGTCTCCTCGCCCACCACGACCGAGCCGTGCAGCAGCTTGGCCAGCGCCTCGGTGAGGTACTCCTCGGCCTTGCGGTCGGCGTCCGTGACCAGGTCGTGCGGGCCGCTCTTCTCGTCGATCTCGTGCGCGGCCAACTGGCGGAAGCGCGGCATGATCTCGGTGGCGGCCGCCTTGCGGATGGCCTCCTCCACGTCGGAGGTGCCGTGGGCGAGAAACTCGTCGATGGTTTCGAAGTCGTCGATCATGCCTCAATGAGAGCACGCGCCTCTGACAATCCCCACCGACCGCGTGTACTCCGGGTGCAATCGACATGAATGCGGAGCTTCGCGGCCCTGCGCCGCCGGTTCAGCGTCCGACGGCGTACCCCTGCATCCCGCGAGGATTCGCCGCCGCCGACAGCACGCCCGTCCCCGGATCCCGGGCGACCGCGCACAGCCGCCCCTCGGACCAGGCGTCGGCGACCGTGATGTCGTGGCCACGCCGGCGCAGCTCCTCGACGAACCCGGGCATGCGGGACTCGACGGTGACGCTGCCGGGGCGCATGCCGCGCGGGTAGAAGGACCCCGGGAAGCTGTCGTTGTGCCAGTTCGGGGCGTCGACGGCGCCCTGGAGGTCGAGGCCGCCGCGTACCGGCGGGCGCAGGGCGACCGCCAGGAAGAAGTGCAGCTGCCACTGGTCCTGCTGGTCGCCGCCGGGCGTGCCGAACGCCAGCACCGGCACCCCGTCGCGCAGCGCGATCGAGGGGGTGAGCGTGGTGCGGGGGCGGCGGCCCGGAGTGAGGGAGTTCGGCAGGCCCTCGACGAGCCAGCTCATCTGGAGTCGGGTGCCGAGCGGGAAGCCCAGCTCGGGCACGACCGGGTTGGACTGCAGCCAGCCGCCGCTGGGCGTCGCCGCGATCATGTTGCCCCAGCGGTCGACGACGTCGAGGTGGCACGTGTCGCCGCGGGTGGTCCCGTCTGCGGCGACGTCCGGTTCACCGGGCACCGCGGACGCCGGGCTCTTGGCGACCGTCGGTTCGCCGACGCCCATGGCGTGGAAGCCGGGGGCGTCGGCGGCCACCACGCGCGCGTACTCGCTCATCCGCGGGACGCGGCCTCCGGGGGCGCCGGGGCGCAGCTCGTGTGACGCCTTGGGGCCTATCAGGGCGCGCCGCTCGGCGTTGTACGCGTCCGACAGCAGCACGTCCAGCGGCACCTCGGCCGCGTCGCCGTACCAGGCCTCGCGGTCGGCCATGGCGAGCTTGCAGCCCTCGATCAGCAGGTGGACGTACTCGGCGGAGCCGTACCGGGGCAGCTCGGGCGGGAGCAGGGCGAGCTGCTGCAGGAGGACCGGGCCCTGGCTCCAAGGGCCCGCCTTGCACACGGTCCAGCCGTTCCAGTCGTACGTCGCCGGGGCCTCATAGGAGGCGGACCAGGTGGCCAGGTCGGCGGCCGTCAGTGTGCCGCTGTGGCGCGCGCCGCTGGTGTCCATGGTGGGCCGCCCCGACTGCCGTACCAGGGCCTCGGCGATGAATCCGGACCGCCACACCTCCCGCGCCGCCTCGATCTCGGCCTCCCGGTCGCCCGCCCCGGCGACCTCGGCGAGCAGCCGCTTCCAGGTGGCGGCCAGCGCGGGATTGCGCAGCAGCTCACCGGGGCGCGGCGCCTTCCCGCCCGGTAGGTACACGTTCGCCGACGAGGTCCACTCCGTCTCGAACAGCGCGCGTACGCTCTCGACGGTCTCGACGACGCGCTCGACGGGCGCGTGCCCGTGCTCGGCGTAGCCGATGGCGTACTTCAGGACGTCGCCCAACGGCTTCGTACCGTGGTCGCGCAGCAGGAGCATCCAGGCGTCGAACGCACCAGGTACGGCCGCGGCGAGCGGCCCGGTGCCGGGTACGAGGTCCAGACCGAGTCCCTTGTAGTGGGCGATCGTGGCTCCGGCGGGTGCGACGCCCTGCCCGCACAGCACCCGCACCTCGCCGTCGGCCGGGGCGAGGATGATCGGGACCTCACCGGCCGGCCCGTTCAGGTGGGGTTCCACGACGTGCAGCACGAACGCTCCCGCCACGGCCGCGTCGTACGCGTTGCCGCCGGCCTCCAGCACGGCCATCGCCGACTGCGAGGCCAGCCAGTGGGTGGAGGACACCATGCCGAAGGATCCTTGAAGCGTGGGCCGGGTGGTGAACTGCATTTCTCGCCTCACTGTTTCGCCCGTCGGTCGGTCCGACCAGCGCCCGGGACCCGGCGCGGGGAGAATCCGGGGAACTTCGCCACGGCTCCGGTTCAGCTGATCGGTCAGCAGGCTATCGATCGCGGGTTGTCCTGGTCAGTAACCCACGGTGAGGCGACGGGTTGAGGTGCTTCGGGTTCTCGATCTCGTCGACGAGGGCAACGGCGCAGCCCAGTGAGACGGCTCCTGTGCTGCCGACGCCCCCCATTGGTGGTCTGCTACTGAGATGAGTGGAAGCGACACCGGGAGGAGATCCTGGTCATGAGCGAAGGCCCGTGTGAGTGACATGCAACTGCTCAGCTTCGGCCACGGCACCTCCGACGCCGCGGAGATGACGCGGCTGTTGCAGAGCGGCGGCGTGCGCGGGCTGGTCGATGTGCGGACGGCGCCCGGCAGCCGGCACAATCCCGACGCCAACCGCGACGCGATGGCACAGTGGCTGCCGCAGGCCGGCATCGCCTACCGGTGGGACAAGCGGCTCGGCGGCTGGCGGAAGGCACGCCCGGACACGCCCGACACCGCGCTGCGCAACCGTGCTTTCGGTGGGTACGCCGCCCATATGCGTTCGTCGGAGTTCCTGTCCGCGATCGACGAGCTGCTCACCGAGGCATCCGCGGAACGCACCGCGGTCATGTGCGCGGAGTCCGTGTGGTGGCGCTGCCACCGCAAGATGATCGCCGACTTCCTGGTCCTCGCCCGCGGGGTCCAGGTCCTTCACCTTATGCACGACGGCAGACTGCAACCGCACCTCCCGAGCCCCGAGGCGCGCCTGCTCCCCGAACGCCGCCTGCTCGTCTACGACGCGGGCCGACCTCAGCTCCCGGAGTGAACCGGGCCGGCGCGGCGCGCACGTGGTACGACGCGCTCGGTCATGCCGCGACCGGAACCGGGGGCACACTGGGTTGATGGCGGCGTTCTTCGTGGACGCGTACGTCATCGACGGCCTCGACGTCGACGCGCTCATGCCCGTCGTGGACCGAGGAACAAACCGCGGCGAGTGGGTGATCATGGCAGGCCACGGCATCGGCAGCCACGGCCGGCAGATCGTGCGCGCCCGCGACCTCGAAGAGTTCTGCCGTCGGCTGGCGCGCGACGGCCGCTTCCGGGTGGCCCCCGTGGTCGAGGTCGCCGAGCGAGTGCCGGCGGCTCGCACGCAGTGATCGACGCGAGTCGTATCACCACGCGATGCGGGCAGACCTGGGTGCCGCCCCTCGGGGATCGGCCTGTCGGTTCAAAGACGTCAGAGGGCCCCAGAGGGGTGATCGTGCGCATGCCGCGTCCGGACCGGGCGGAAGCCGTCCCGCTCCGCCCCCCGGTGTCCGCGTGACGGGCGGTCGCCGGGGTACTCGGCGAGCATGAACCAGATGAACCGGGACAGCGGAGCGGGCGGCGCGCGGGACCGTCACTACGGTGCTCCCGACCCCGAGCCGACGCAGACGCCCGGGGCGGAGTCGGGTGGAGTGCCCGCGGGCGAGACTCCTCCCGCCGAGGGCAGCATCTCGGGCGCCGCTCCGCAGCAGGACCATGACCGGACGCGGGGCTGGGCCAAGGGACCGATGATCATGATCATCGTCCTGGTGGTGCTGGTGGCCGCGTTCTTCCTGGCGTTCGCGCTGTCGCTGGCCCTGTGAGCGCTCCCGGGCGACCGCTCGGTCGTTCGGGGCGCGGGGAGGTGGCAACCCGGACCCGGAACCGTGCAACGAACACGCGGGAGCGAGGTGACCGTCGTGCGACACGACGCATTCATCGGCCAGGTGCAGGCGCGCGCCCATCTCGACAGCCGGGGAGCGGCGGAAGAGGCCACCCGGGCCAGTCTGGAGACGCTCGCCGAACGGATCCCGGTCACGGTGGCCGAGAAGGCCGCGGCCCAGTTGCCGCGGGAGATCGGCGAGCATCTGCTGCGCGTGGCGTACGCGCCCGGCGAGCCGTTCACCGAAACGCGGATGAGCCCGCCGGAGTTCTTCGAACGGGTGGCGATGCGCGCCCACTGCACCTATCCGAAGGCACAGCACGAGGCACGCTGTGTGATCGAGGTCGCCGACGAGGCGACCGACGGAGCCCTGGGGCGGCAGATCCGGCCGGCCCTCGACGAGGAGCTGGAGTCCGTGCTGTTCGCGGGCAGCACGGACTGAGGCTCGCCCGCGCATCATTGAGGCCCGCCCGCGCATCACGTCCTTCGTGCCGTCGGCGGGTTCCGCGTCGGCATGATCAGGATCATGCGGCGAACAACTGGTCACAAGG
>CBFHCJ010000565.1:0-4842 GCA_965654005.1 uncultured Streptomyces sp.
AGGGCGACCTCAAGCGGCTCATCGCCTACTCCTCCGTCGGCCACATGGGCTTCGTGCTGCTCGGCATCGCGACCATGACTCCGACCGGCGTGAACGGCGCGCTGTTCGCCAACGTCGCCCACGGCCTCATCACCGGTCTCCTCTTCTTCCTGGTCGGCGCGCTGAAGGACCGCACAGGCACGACCGACCTCGACACCCTCGCCGACGAGCAGACCGGCGCTGCCCTCTACGGCAAGGCCCCCCGCCTCGGCGGCCTGCTCGCCTTCGGCGCCGTCGCCTCGCTCGGCCTGCCGGGCCTCGCCGGGTTCTGGGGCGAGATGCTGGCGTTGTTCGGCGCTTTCAAGCCCGCCGCCGACCTCAGCCGCCCCGCGTTCCTGACATTCATGGCGATCGCCGCGTTCGGCACGCTGCTCACCGCCTCGTATCTGCTCGTCGTCGTACGGCGCGTGTGCATGGGCGCCGTACCGCATCAGGCCCCGAAGCTCGCCGACGTCCACGCGTACGAATTCGCGGCCTGGACGCCGCTCGTCGCCCTCACCGTCGTCGCCGGCCTGTGGCCGAGGGCCCTCCTCGGTCTGACCGACCCGGCCGTGCAGCAGCTCCTCGCAGGAGGCACCCGATGAGCTCCCTCGTCCAGTCCGTCGACTGGCTGGCCATCGCGCCGCCGACCATCGCGGCGGTCGTCGGACTCGTCGTCCTCGTCGCCGACCTCTTCGTCGCCGAGAAGAACAAGCCCCTCCTCGGCTGGGTCTCCCTCGGGGGACTTGCCGCCGCGACGCTCATGCTGCTGCCCCTCCTGGACGGCAACCGCGCCACCTTCTGCCTGACGGGCGCCCCGCACGTCTGCAGCTACACGGCGGACCGTTTCACCCTCGTCATCCAGTTCCTGGTCCTCGCCGGCGCCTTCCTCGCGGCCCTCCTGTCCGTCACCGCCCTGAAGGACGCCAAGAAGGAAGTCCCAGAAGGAGAGTTCTGGTTCCTGCTGCTCTCCTCCGCGGCCGGAGCCGCCCTGCTGCCCGCCTCCCGCGACCTGGCGACCCTCGTCGTCGCCCTTGAGGTCGCCTCCCTGCCCGCGTTCGCCCTCGTCGGGATCCGGCACGGCGAGAAGCGGTCCTCCGAGGCGGCCCTGAAGTTCTTCCTGTCGTCCGTCACCGCGACCGCGGTGAGCCTCATGGGCATCAGCTTCGTGTACGCCTCCACCGGCACCCTGTACCTCACCCAGATCGCCGACCGGATCCAGCACGTGGGCAGCCAGCTCCACACGCTCGCCCAGGCGGGCGTCGTCCTCACCCTCGTGGGCTTCGCCTTCAAGACGGCCGCCGTCCCGTTCCACTTCTGGGTGCCCGACACCTACGTGGGCGCGCCCCTGCCGGTCGCCGCCTACCTGTCGGTCGTCGGCAAGGCGGTCGGCTTCTCCGGCCTGATCCTCGTCACCGTGGTCGCCCTCCCGTCGTACTCCGACGTCTGGGGCCCGGCACTCGCCGCGCTGGCCGCCCTCACCATGACCGTCGGCAACGTCGGCGCACTCCGGCAGCAGGCCACGCGCGCGTACAGCGCCGTACGTCTGCTCGCCTGGTCCTCCGTCGGCCAGGCCGGCTACCTCCTGGTGCCGATCGCCGCAGCCGCCTACTCCAAGGACGCCCAGAAGGCGATCGGCTCCACCGTGGCGTACGCCCTGATGTACGCGGCGGTGAACCTCGGTGCCTTCGCCGTGGCCGCCCTCGTGGGCCGTACGAGGGCCCTGAACCGCATCACCGACTACCGCGGCCTGTACGCCGCGAACCCCGTCGCAGCCCTGCTGCTGGCGTTCTTCCTGCTCTGTCTGGCAGGCCTCCCACCGGGCATCATCGGCCTCTTCGCGAAGGTCACCGTCTTCTCCGCGGCCGTCGACGCGGGCCTCGGCTGGCTCGCCGTTGTCATGGCGGTCAACGTGGTGATCGCGCTCTTCTACTACCTCCAGTGGACGGCCCTGCTCTTCCGCGCCCCCGAGGGCGAGCCCCGGAAGCACCGCGTACCGGCCCCGCTCACGGCCGCCATCGCCCTGACGGCCATCCTCGGCATCGCCCTGTCGGCAGCACCCGAGCTGGTGCTTCGCTTCTCGGCCACCGCCCTCTTCTGACGTACGCCCTCACGCGCGCGGGCAACACAAGAGCGGACACGCGCGCGTGCAGGGTGCCGCCCTCACCCGGACGGCCCACGCGCTCCGGTGCGCGCACAAGGGAACTCGCGCTCCCCGCCTGGCGTTGACCAGTGCGGGAGGGTCCACTGAGAAGTGGAGTCAACAGCATTCGCAGACAAGGGGTTCCCCTGCCGCACCACTTGGAGGGCGTACCGTGCACCGCCGGCACAACGGGCTCAGGACCGCAGTACTCCTCGGGGGACTGTCCGCACTCATCATCGTCATCGGCAGTTTCTTCGGGCGTACGGGTCTGATCGTCGCGGTCCTCGTCGCACTCGGCACGAACGCGTACGCGTACTGGAACAGCGACAAGCTGGCTCTGCGTGCGATGCGCGCGCGCCCGGTGAGCGAGTTCGAGGCCCCAGCGCTCTACCGCATGGTCCGCGAGCTCTCCAACCAGGCCCGCCAACCCATGCCCCGCCTGTACATCTCGCCGACCGACGCGCCGAACGCCTTCGCGACGGGGCGCAACCCGCGCAACGCGGCCGTGTGCTGCACCGAAGGCATCCTCCGCATGCTCGACGAGCGCGAGCTGCGCGGCGTCATCGGGCATGAGCTGAGCCACGTCTACAACCGCGACATCCTGATCTCGTCGGTCGCCGGCGCCCTCGCCGCGGTGATCATGTTCCTGGTGAACTTCGCCTGGCTGATCCCGGTCGGCCGCTCGGACGACGACGACGGTCCCGGCATCCTCGGCCTGCTGCTGATCATGATCCTGGGCCCGCTCGCCGCGTCCCTCATCCAGCTCGCCATCAGCCGCTCCAGGGAGTACGAGGCGGACGCCTCCGGCGCCCAGCTGACCGGCGACCCGCTCGCGCTCGCGAGCGCCCTGCGCAAGCTGGAGGCGGGCACCAGACAGCTTCCGCTGCCGCCCGAGCCGCGTCTCGAGACGGCGAGCCACATGATGATCGCTAACCCCTTCCGTCCCGGTCAGGGACTCTCCAAGATGTTTTCCACGCACCCGCCGATGGCGGAGCGCATCGCCCGGCTCGAGCAGATGGCAGGTCGTCACCAGTGAAAACAATCCTGAACGTCATTTGGCTCGTCCTGAGCGGCTTCTGGCTGTTCCTCGGCTATCTGTTCGCGGGCGTGCTGCTGTGCATCACCGTCATCGGCATCCCCTTTGGCATTGCCGCCTTTCGTATCGGCGTCTATGCGCTGTGGCCCTTCGGCTATACGACGGTCGAGCGCCGCGACGCCGGCGCGCCCTCCTGCATCGGCAACGTCCTGTGGCTGATCCTGGCCGGCTGGTGGCTGGCCCTCGCCCACATCGTCACAGGCATCGCACTGTGCGTCACGATCATCGGCATTCCGTTCGGTGTCGCCAACTTCAAGCTGATTCCGGTCTCGCTGCTCCCGCTGGGACGCGAGATCGTGCCCACGAGCGAGCCGTTCGCGGCGCGCTGACCGACGGGCCGGACAGCGTGGGGTCGCCGAGGTACGTCCTGCTGTCGTACGACCAACGGGCGGAATTCGAGGAAGAGGAGGGCACGAGGAGACCTGGGCCCTCCGCGAGGGCACCGAGGGCCTCTTCGCCGACCCATGCCCTCCCGCCCGTGGCACGTACGAACTCCTCGGCTGCACAGCGGAGGGCGGGTTGGACGACGTCCTCACGCGCGCGCGTGCGGAGGGTTCGGCCACCGCTCGGCTCCCTCACTCCGGAGATCCTCGACAAGCACGGCACCGGGGTCGGCGAGTGGTACCTGAAGGACGTACGCCTCGTCGGTGACCGCCCGTGCGCCCGTGACCTGACGCTCAGGGACGTCACCGTCGAGGGAACAGAGCCCGACCACAACCCGTACGACTACGCGCGGTGCCCACCTCTTACCCCGGGTTATCGGCTGCTCGGGCAGGCTGAGGAAGTTCGGGGCACCTGCCGGGACTTGGCGCGCGTACGGGTCGGGCCGTTCCTCCCGTACGCGCACGGCCGAGGCATGGTCGACCTCACCCGCGAACCGTGGTCGGACCGGCCCCCTCGCGCAGCGACCACTGCCCCACCCGGTGGCTACCGCGCGGCGACCCACCGCCGTACGCCGTAGGTCACCGCCCCCACGACCAGCACAGCCGCGCCCACACCCACAGAAACCTCCGGCAGCGCGAACGCCAGCGTCACACACCCGAGGAGTCCGACCGCCGGTACGACGCGTGAAGCCGGCGCCGAACTCAGCGTCCAGGCGGACGCATTGGCGATCGCGTAGTACGCCAGCACCCCGAAGGAGGAGAAACCGATCGCGCCCCGGACGTCCACCGCCGCGGCGAGCGCGGCCACCACGGCACCCACAGCCAGCTCGGCCCGGTGCGGCACCTGGAACCGCGGATGCACGGCGGCCAGTGCGCCCGGCAGATACCGGTCGCGGGCCATGGCCAGCGTCGTCCGCGAGACGCCCAGGATGAGCGCCAGCAGCGAGCCCAGCGCGGCCACCGCGGCGCCCACCCGCACCACCGGCGCGAGACCGGGTACGCCCGCCGCTCGGACCGCGTCGGCCAGCGGCGCCGCCGCCCGCCCCAGCCCACCCGCACCCAGCACGGAAAGGACAGCGACAGCCACCGCCGCGTACACCACCAGCGTGATGCCGAGCGCCAGCGGGATCGCGCGCGGGATGGTGCGCGCCGGGTCCCGTACCTCTTCGCCGAGGGTGGCGATCCGCGCGTACCCGGCGAAG
>CBFHCJ010000566.1:0-4833 GCA_965654005.1 uncultured Streptomyces sp.
CTCCGCTTTTTTCGTGGAGAACTCCTCGTCCGTGACGAGCCCCGCCTCGTGCAGCTCCCCGAGATGCCGAATCCGCTCAGCGATGTCCGCCGGGTCCCGACGACCGGCGGGTACCGCAACCGGGGCGGGGCCCCCCGCCCGCGCCGCGGCAAGCACCGCCGCGGCGAAGGGCAACGACTCATGGACAGGGCCATAACCAAGGCCGAACACCACGGCCGCCGGGTCCTCATCCGGCTGAGCCGACTGCGAGCCGTCCCGTCGCAGCAGCCGCAGATGACCCTCGAAGACCTCCGGCGACCGCCACTCCACCCCGCTGAGGCCGCTGACCGGGAAACTCTGGTCGCCGGCCTTCCACTTGGCGGAGGACGCGCCCGTCCAGAACCACCGGAAGGACACTGCCCTGCCGTCGAAGGACGCCTTCGCGTCGTACGCCTTGAACCGCAGCGGCGCCTGGGGCGGAGGGACCAGGAACCGCTCGGCAGGTGTGTCGTCCCCGGTGAGGAGGGCGCGCAGTTCGTCGGTGTAGTACTCGGCGAGGGTCTCGCGGTCGGCGGGCAGGCCCAGTCGGTAGGGGTCGGAGGTCTCCTTGAGCTGTCCGGCCGCCGCCTCCATCAGTGGATCGGCGCCGGGTCTCGGCACGGCGTGCAGGACGACCGTCCCGCGCTTCCCCTGAGTCAGCGTCACCCCCGCGATCGCCTCCAGGGGGATACGGCGTTCGCCGAGCGTCTGGAACAGCTTCGGCGTACGAATCCCCCGTTCGAAGCGGATGAGCACGGAGTCGGACTCGAACTCCCAGGCGGCATGAAAACCGGCCAGTACGTCACCCATGCGGCTCATCGTATGCGGCACGCGCTCGTCCGTCGCCTCCCTCGGCAGACCGCAATTCCTGGTTCTCTACGCGCGTCCGGCTGAAGTGGTGCCGGACAAACCCGACCGGCAGGCGTCATCGTCGCGGGCGCAGTGCACCGCGCGGTACGCGCCGACGCCGATCTCGGCGAAGTTGCGCAGGCTCTCGGTGCCCGGCTCGAAATAGCCCGCATGCCCCTTTGCTCCCTGGGCGGACAGTACCCGTGCCCCGAAGGCGCGGGACACCGGGTCCGCGCCGTGGCCGAGTCCTCCGACCTCCACGTACGGCACGTCCTGGATCCAGTCCTCGGCGTTGCGCATGGCCCACACCCGGGCCGTGGTGTGCAGCCCGGCGGCCGTCTCGGTCCGCATACCGGGGCTGGCCGCCACGGCTATGTCGGACACCCGCGACGGCAGCGTGTGCGCGGCGACGCCGCACAGCACCGAGCCGTAGCTGTGGCAGAACAGCTGGACGGGCGAGCGGCCGGGCAGGGCGCGGACGAGGGCGTTGAGCCGGACGGCACCCTCCTCGGCGCGCATCGCCGTGGCCGAGTCGATGCCGAGTCCGCTGGGCGAGGTGTAGTCGGCCCAGGCGATCACGGCCGTACGGGTCCGGGGGTCGGACGCGCGCTCGGCCGCGTACAGCGACTTGGCCATGCCGACCGGCGCCGAGTACGGGTGGAAGGTGCGCTGGAAGGTGAGCAGGTCGGTGTCGACGCCGGGGATGACGACGGAGATCCGCCGGGCCTTGTCCAGGTCTCCGAAGACCTCGGCGACGCGCCCCGAACCCTCCGGGTCGAAGGCGAGGATCTGCCGGTCCTTCCGCATCAGCGACTCGAAGCGGTGCATGAGGCTGCCCGCCTCCTGCTGGCCGACGGCCGACAGCCGGTCGTCGTGCGTCCGGGCGCGCTCGACCTTGCGTTGCTGATCGAGCGCCAAGCGGTTCGCCTTGTAACGCAGCTCTACGGGCGCCCCGTTCATGTTGCCGACGGCGAGCGGATAGCGGTGGGCGAGCAGGGAGCGCTGGTGGGCGCTGAGCGAGGTGAAGAACCGGGTGAGCCGGGCCGGGGGCTCGTCAAGGTCCGGCAGCCGGTGCCCGGCGATCCTGCCGTGCTCCCACGCGGAGCGCGACGCTTCGAGGGGCGCGGCGCCACGATGGCTGCGTACGGCGGTCCAGCCGGTAGTCGCGAGCATCACGAAGACAACGGCCAGCGCGAGCAGTGCGCGCCCGACGTTGAGTTGAGGGGGGGTGTCGAAGGAAGTCACTGAAAGGACACACTAGGAGAACGAGAGTGTCTCGCGTCGGCCGAGTGACGCGTCTCACGTTTCCCGTGCGCCAATTGCGACAAAATGGACACCCCTTGGGGGTTGTCCTCACGCTGAGTCGATGAGATGCGCGCCACTCGTTACTCCGTGTGCTCGGCCCTTCCTCCGGCTGTCGCGCCGGACCGCTGGTGCCCCTTGAATTCACTTGACCTATGAGGGATTGATACGGAATCAGTCTGCATCGGTCCGCATCGGTCTGCATTCGGTTCGTATCAGCCCGTGCGCCACTTCTCCGCCAGTGCGGGGCGTATTCGCGGCCGGCACGAAGCGCGGCGAGAACGCGGAGGCGGGCGCGACGGCCGCACACATCTGACGCCCTCTGGTCCCGAGTTCGCCTATCCGGGTGAAGGCGCTCAAGATCCCTCCCACCCGGTACGCGCCGCAGGTCACAGTGGGCACGTCGTCCGGACGACACGGTCGTATGCCACGGAGGACGACAACCGGACTGCGGCGCGCTGCCGGAGGGGGACAGCGCGCAGGCAGGGCCGTTTCGCCCCCGCCGCCCGCCGAAGCGGGGGCTGGGGGCCCAGCACCCGGAGCTGCCCCAGGGAGCAGCCCCCAGGCGTGGGAGGGCGCCCCGGGGATGTCGCCCCTGGCGCTAGCGCGGGCAGACCGCACCGCTCGGCCAGCCGCACCACCGGCTCCAGCCCGCCGAACGACCACCGACCCGGCGATCACCACCACCGACCCGGCCACAGGCACCACCACCACCACCGTCTCCCCGACCACCGTGGCCGGTTACGACACCTTCGGTGACCGCACCGAGACCGAGGACGCCGACGGCAACATCATCGCCACCGCCTACGACCGGGACGGCCGCAAGACCGGCACCACCCTGCCGACCCAGGACACCACCGCCTGGACCTACGACGCCGACGGCAACGTCCTCACCGAGACCGACGCCAAGGGCAACGAGACCGACTACACCTACGACCAGCTCGGCGACCAAGTCCAGCAGACCAACCCGGCCATCGACATCTCCGGCACCCCCACCCGCGGCACCTGGACCTACTCCTACGACCTGGCCGGCGACCAGCTCACCCAGACCTCGCCCTACGGGTCCCTCACCCACGACACCTACGACGACCTGGGCCGCTCCACCAGCACCTGGGGCTACGTCTACACGTCCACCAGCACCCAGACGAAAGAGGAGACCGACACCACCTACAACACCGCGGGCCTGCCCGCGACGAATACCTCCGCCACCGGCGTCAGCACCGGCTACACCTACGACGCCCTCGGAGACACCCTCACCCAGGCCGACACCACCGGCGACACCACCCACTACACCTACGACCTGCGCGGCGACGTGGTGAAGACCGTGCTGCCCGACCAGAGTGCCCAGACCGCCACGTATGACGCGGCCGGCCGCAAGACAGCGACCGCGAACCTGGACTCCAGCGGAACGGTGCTGTCCTCGACCTCGGCGACATACACGGACAACGGGAACCTGAAAACCGTCACCGACGCCCGCCAGCACACCAGCAGCTACGACTACGACGCCCTCGGGGAGTTGACCCAGCAGACCGAACCGGTCAGCGACAGCACTTCCATCACCACCAAGTTCGGGTACGACGCCGCGGGCCACCAGACCGCGTACACCGACGGCAACGGCGAGACCACCTACTACTCCTACAACTCGCTCGGCCTGCCCGCGTCGAAGGAAGTCCCGGCGGTGGCCGGCTACACCACCGCCGCCGACCGCACCACCACCTACTCCTACGACGCCCTGGGCGAGCTGACCGGTCAGAGCGAGCCGGGCGGTGTGAGTGTCACCAACGGCTACGACGCCGTCGGCGACCTGACCTCGCAGAGCGCCACCGGCGCCGACGCCCCCACCGCCACGCGCACCTTCGACTACTCGCTCGACCAGGACCTGGTCGCCTCGGCCGTCAACGGCACGTCAGAGACCTACGACACCAACGCGCTGGGCGACGTGCTGACCGTCTCCGGCCAGGCCGGCAGTTCCTCGTTCACCTACAACGCGGACGAGTCCCCGTTGACCCGCACCGACGCCTCGGGCACCAGCACATACACATACGACCCCGACGGGCGGCCCGCGACCGATACCGACGCGGCCACCGGCACCACACTCACCTACGGCTACAACAGCCTCTCGCAGGTCAAAACCATCACCTACGGTGCCACCGGCGACGTGCGCAGCTACGGCTACGACGGCCTGCACCGCGAGACGTCCGACACGCTGGCCACCGCCTCCGGCACGACCGTCGCCTCAGCCACCTACGGCTGGGACAAGGCCGGCGACCTGACGTCGAAGACCACGAGCGGCGTCCAGGGGGCCTCCGCCAGCACCTACGGCTACGACTACGCGGGCCGACTGACGTCCTGGACCAAGGACGGCACTACCACCGGCTACACCTACGACGCCGACGGCAACCGCCTCACCGCGGGCTCGACCACGTACACCTAACAACGCCCGCGACCAGCTGACCTCGGACGGCAGCCACACCTACACCTACACCTCCCGCGGCACCCTGGCCTCGAAGGACTCCACGGCGTACACCTTCGACGCCTACGGCCAGCAGATCACCGCCGGTACCACGTCCTACACCTACGACGCCCTGGGCCGGGCGATCACCGCGGGTTCGACCGCACTCACCTACTCCGGCACCGACAACACGGTCGCCTCCGACGGCACCA
>CBFHCJ010000567.1:0-4831 GCA_965654005.1 uncultured Streptomyces sp.
AGGGGCGTTCATGTTCCGGCAGTTCGCCCCGCACGCGCGGCTCGCGCTGGTCAACGGCGCGATCGGCGTCGTCACGGCGCCCGGGGGCCGGCCGGTGTCGGTCACGGGCGTCACCGTCGCGGACGGCAGGATCACCGGCATGTACATCCTGTCGGACCCCGAGCGGCTGGAGCGCCTCGACCTGACGGCGCTGGAGGCATGACCCTTTCCGCGCGCCGGTGCCCGGTGGTCAGAAGGGGCCCTGCAGAGTGCCCAGTTTCTCGGTCAGGCGCAGGTTCTCGGAGTAGTCGACGGGGCAGGCGATCACAGAGACGGAGTCGTCGTCCAGGGCGCGTCGCAGCACAGGCAGCAGTTGGTCGGCCGCCTCGATCGAGTAGCCGCGTGCGCCGAAGCTCTCGGCGTACGCGACCAGGTCCGGATTGCTGAACCGCGTATGGCTGTGACGGTCGAGCTCGAGTTCCATCTTCCAGGTGATCAGGCCGTATTCCTGGTCCACCAGGACGAGGACCACGAGGGGCACGCGCTCGCGGACGGCGGTCTCCAGTTCCTGGGAGTTCATCAGGAACGAGCCGTCGCCCATCATCGCCAGCACCCGCCGGTCCGGCCGGGCGAGCTTGGCGGCGATCGCGCCCGGCAGCGCGAAACCCATGGTGGACAGGCCGTTGGAGACCAGACAGGTGTCCGGTTCATACGCCGGGTACAGACGGGCCATCCACATCTTCCCGGCGCCGGTGTCGGCGAGCACGATGTCAGGGCGGTCCAGCGCGGTACGGACATCGGCCACCACGCGCTGCGGAACGAGCGGGAACGCGTCGTTGGCGCGGCCGTACCGGAGTTCCTCGGCGAGCAACGCCCGGATCCGCTCACCGCCACCGGTGTCGTAGGTGAGGCCGTCGGGCAGCGCCGCGGCAAGCGCGTCGAGCGCGTGCGAGGGGTCGCCCTCGACGCCGACCGTGACCGGGTAATGGGCGTCGACCTCGGGGGGCACCGGTGCAGGTGCACGATCCGCTTGTCGCCGGCAGGGTTGATCTCGACCGGGTCGAACTCCTGGATCTCGTACCCCACGCAGATCAGGACGTCGGCCGCGTCGAAGCCGAAGTTGCCGTAGTCGTGGCGCATGAAGCCGACCGCGCCGAGGGCCTTCGGATGGTCGTCGGGGAAGACGCCCTTCCCGTGAAACGTCGTCGCCACCGGGACGTTCAGACGGTCGGCGAACCGCACGAGGGCGGCCGAGGCTCCGGCTCTGGCGGCGCCGTGGCCCGCGAGCACGACCGGCTGCTGTGCTCTGCGGCTCGGTCGCGTGTGCGGTGCCCATGGGGCGAACGTAGATGTGCAGCGGCCCGTCGGCCACTCGTCGGCCGCCGGCCCGGGGCGCCCACAGCCGACGTCCGGCCGGCTTCACCCACTCGGACGACACGGGAGCCGTTCGGATGCGTCGTGGTGGCCGGGAGCCGTGGCGCACCACACGATGGACGTCGATGCGCTGCCGTGAAACGGCACGGTGGCAGCGTTCCAGGAGGACCGTGTGACCGCTTCGTCGCCCGCCACCGACTCACCACCCGCCCGCTACGACGACCTGCGTGCTCTGGTGATCAACTGCACCCTCAAGCGGTCGCCGGAGCGCAGCAACACCCAGGGGCTGATCGACCGCTGCACCGGCATCATGGGCGCCCAAGGAGCACACGTCGATGTCGTACGGGCCGTCGACCATGACATCGCCACCGGTGTCTGGCCCGACATGACGGAGCACGGCTGGCAGACCGACGCCTGGCCGCAGCTGTACCAGCAGGTCCTGGCGGCCGACATCCTGGTACTGGCCGGACCCATCTGGCTGGGGGACAACAGCTCCGTGATGAAGCAGGTGATCGAACGGCTCTACGCCTGCTCCAGCCTGCTGAACGAGGTCGGACAGTACGCCTACTACGGACGGGTGGGCGGCTGCCTGATCACGGGCAACGAGGACGGTGTCAAGCACTGCGCGATGAACGTCCTCTACAGCCTGCAGCACCTCGGTTACACCATTCCGCCTCAGGCCGACGCCGGATGGATCGGCGAGGCGGGCCCCGGTCCCTCCTATCTCGACCCCGGCTCGGGCGGCCCGGAGAACGACTTCACCAACCGCAACACGACCTTCATGACCTGGAACCTGCTGCATCTGGCCCGGGTGCTGAAGGATCTCGGCGGCATCCCGGCCTACGGCAACCAGCGCACGGCCTGGGACGCCGGCTGCCGCCGCGACTACGAGAACCCCGAGCACCGATAAGGGTTTCCAGGGAGACAGTCGAGGTCGTTAGGCTGGTGCGTCATGCACACAACTCCCGCCGACCGTCCTTACCTGCGCGCCGACTGCGGCCAGTGCTTCGCGCTGTGCTGTGTCGCGCTGCCCTTCTCCCGCTCGGCGGACTTCGCGATCGACAAGGACGCGGGCAAGCCCTGCCAGAACCTTCGGGACGACTTCCGTTGCGGCGTCCACACCGAGTTGCGGCCGCGAGGCTTCTCCGGCTGCACGGTCTACGACTGCTTCGGCGCCGGACAGAAGGTCTCCCGGATCACCTTCGGCGGGCAGGACTGGCGGTCGGGCGGCCGGGAGCACGCCCGGCGCATGTTCGATGTCTTCCCCGTGGTGCGCCAACTGCACGAGCTGCTCTGGTACTTGACCGAGGCGCTGACCCTGCCCGCGGCCCGCCCGGTCCATGCCGACCTTCGCCGCATGCTGGCGAAGACCGAGCGGCTCACTCTGCAAAGCCCCGAGGAACTGGGGGAGTTGGACGTGGGAGCGCACCGGCAGGAGGTCAACGTTCTGTTGCTGCGTACCAGTGAACTGGTGCGGGACGGCGCGGGACGAAAGAAGAAGGACCGTCGAGGCGCCGATCTCATCGGCGCCCGCCTCAAGGGGGCCGACCTGCGCGGCGCCAGTCTCCGTGGCGCCTATCTCATAGCCGCCGACCTCACAGGCGCCGATCTGCGCGGCGCGGATCTGATAGGCGCCGACCTGCGCGACGCGGACCTCACCGACGCCGATCTGACGGGCGCCATCTTCCTGACCCAGCCCCAGATCAACGCGGCCCGGGGCAGCGCGGGCACCAGCCTCCCGGCGTCCGTCACGCGCCCCGGTCACTGGACGGCGCACATGTGAGGGTCTTCCGGTGATCTGTTTCTGGTGCGTGCGTCCGTTTCCGGAGCAGTGCGTGCAGTTCGGAGATCCAGGGCGGGCTCGGCGGGCGCACGTCTCAGAGACCGTCCTGTTGCTCGGGCAGCCGCTGCTCGAACCAGACCACCTTGCCGGTGCTCACCCGCGTCGCCCCCCCACCGCCGCGCCAGCTGGTCGACCAGGAACAGTCCCCGGCCGCCCTCGTCGCTCAGCGGGGCGTGCCGCATCCTCGGTACCTTCGGCGAGTCGTCGCCCACCTCGCAGCGCAGGACGTCCGTGCGAAGCAGCCGCAAGGTGATCGGCCGGGAGGCGAAGCATACGGCGTTCGCCACCACCTCGCTGACCAGGAGCTCGGTCGACTCCAGCAGGGAGTCCAGACCCCAGCGGGCCAGTGACCTGCGGGTGAGTCGTCGTGCCTGTCCCGCCGTCTGCGGATGGGGGGCCAGATACCAGTACGCGACGGTATCCGGCAGGATGCCCTAGAACCGGGCGGCGAGCAGCGCGATGTCGTCGTCCCGGTCCCCGGTCCCCAGCGTGCCGAGCGCCGCGTCGCACAGCACTTCCAGCGGCGGGGGTGCGGACCCGGGCGCGGCGGCGTGGAGCCGTGCACGCAGTTGCTCCACCGCTGCCCATGACATGGCGGCGTCCGTGCAGCGGGGCGATGATCAGTCGCCGTCCCGGTGGCACCGACCCCGGCAGGTTCGCCGCCCCGAGCAGCTCCGCCACCGTGGAGGCGATCCCCGAGGTGTCACCGAACACCGGCCGCCCGGCTCGCAGCAGCTCGGCGAGCGGTCCCGTGACGACCGGACACCCGACCTCCGCCGGCTGCGCCCTTACAGCACGCGCGGTCGGCGGGAACGACTCCGAGCCGTTGGCGGACGGGACCCGGGGCGGTGTCCGGTCCGTGCTGTGCGCCCTCCGCGGCGGCGCCCCCCACGGATGTCCGGCGGGAGCTCCGGTGGCCGGTGCGGGGACCACCGCGCCACCACCCCGGGAACCGGGCTCCTCGCGCGGCGGCGCGGGTTCCGGTGGCCGACCCGGGGAAACGGCATGCCGTCCGGCCCCGGCGGCCCGGCTGCCGGGGCCTTTACGGGCTCCGAGGTGCTTCGTCACGGCGTGTTGCTTCCATCTGCGTGGGCCCCGTGCCGCAGAGGGGGTCGGGCGTCCTCAGTCCCGCCGTCTGCAGCGCAGGAAGATCTGCTCCTCGGGCTGTACGTCAGCGGTCGCCGGCACGTACGTGTAGGAGGACTCCTCGACGATCTCGAAGCCCGCCGCTTCGACCACCTCGTGCAGCTTGTCCCGCAGATAGCCGGACACCCGGATGGTCCTTCCGATGAACGGGATGGAGAAGTCGTCCACGTCGGCCTCCACCATCGACAGCACGAACAGGCCCCCGGGAACGAGGAGATGGCGGACGGTGCGCAGAGCGAGAGGGATCTCGGCGCGCTCCAACATGAGCAGGGAGAAGAAGGCCGCGACCGCGTCGAAGCTGCCGAGGTCGCGGGGACCCCCGGGCCGCAGGTCCGCGATGTCCAGCTGGTGGAACACGGCGCCCGGCACGTGCTCGCGGGCCAGCGCGACCATCCCGCCGGACAGGTCGACGCCGACGACGTCGAAGCCCGCCTCCGCCAGCTGGCGGGCGGTCGGGAGCCCCGTGCCGCACCCCAGGTCCAGAGCGCG
>CBFHCJ010000568.1:0-4830 GCA_965654005.1 uncultured Streptomyces sp.
GGACGGTCGCCGCGCACGGCGGCGCGGAGCCGTTCGTCGATCGGAAGCGTGTACTCCGTGCTGTCCGCAGCCTTCAGCACCAGCCGTGTGCCGTCATTGGAGACGGCCACGACACGCAGTTCGGGCATGGGGACCTCCCGGGTGGTGCCTGCCGACGTCACGTGCGTCGCTGCTTCCGCTAGTCGAGTGTGGCCTGCCCGGGTGCAGCCTGCCACAACCTTGCCGAGTTGCCCGGCGTGTCGGGCCAGAGCCCTGGATCGCCGTTATGGCACGGTTACCTGTTCGCAACGCTAAGTGACCAACTCCGTCACCCTGTGCAACTTTGCCCCCTCCCGGCGGTCCAGCAAGGCCCCGGACGCCCTGGAGGGAGGCCGGACCCAGGGCTCGCAACAGTACTCCATTCGGGCCACGCGCGTGGATCGGCGCGCCGCCCAACTTGTGGCAAGGGGTGCGAGTTGGCGGCCCGATACGCCGTTTTCGTGACCGTAAAACGTGGCGTACGTCACCCAACCACCCGAAATGGAACCATTCGCTTCGGTTGTAAGTCCCCTTTGTCGCGCGGTCGGACGGTCGCCGGAACCAGCGACTGGAGGTGGGCGTCCCTCAAGTGACGGGCGAGGCCGTGATGGTGTCCGACGTGCCGCTACGAGCCCAGCACCCGGCTCAGATAATCGTTGCCGAAGCGCCGGTCCGGGTCGAGACGGTCCCTCATCGCGGTGAACTCCCCGAAGCGGGGACAGACCTCGGAGAAGTAGTCCGCGTCGCGCGTGTGCAGCTTGCCCCAGTGCGGACGCCCCTCGTGGGCTGTGAAGATCCGCTCGGCGGCGGTGAAGTATGCCTGATAGGGCGTACCTCGGAACATGTGTACGGCGACGTACGCGCTGTCCCGGCCGGACGCCGTGGAGAGCGTGATGTCGTCCGCCGGGGCGGTGCGGACCTCGACAGGGAAGCTCACGCGCAGGTTCGAACAGTCCACCATGGCCTTGAGTTCACGCAGCGTGTCCATCAGGGCCTCGCGCGGGACGGCGTACTCCATCTCCACGAAGCGCACCCGGCGTGGAGAGGTGAAGACCTTGTAAGGAATGGTGGTGTACGTCCGGGCCGACAGGGCGCGGCTGGATATCCAGGCGATGGTCGGGATGGTGCAGGGCGCGGCGCGGCCGACCCAGTTGGCCACCTGGAAGACGCCGTTGGAGAGGAACTCGTCCTCGAACCAGCCGCTCAGCTGCCCGACCGGCTTCTCGGGGCCGGCGCTGCGGTTGTTGCGCTTGGTGTTGGTGTTCCCGGTGTGCGGGAACCAGTAGAACTCGAAGTGTTCGTTCTCCGCCCAGTGTTCGTCGAACTCGGCGAGGACCTTCTCGAAGGGCATCGGTTCCTCGCGGGCCGTGAGCAGGAAGATCGGCTCCACCGCGAAAGTGATCGCGGTGATGATGCCCAGGGCGCCGATGCCGATGCGGGCCGCCGTGAAGACGTCCGGGTTCTCCTTCTCGGAACAGGTGAGCACCGAGCCGTCCGCCGTGACCAGTTCGAGGCCCTTGATCTGGGCGGCGATGGATCCCGAGTCGCGGCCCGTGCCGTGCGTTCCGGTGCTGGTGGCCCCGGCGACGGTCTGCTCCATGATGTCGCCCATGTTCGTGAGCGACAGCCCCTCGCGCGCGAGAGCGACATTGAGTCTCTTGAGAGGGGTGCCCGCCTCGACGGTGACCGTGCCGGCCTCACGATCGATCTTGCGGATACCGGTCAACAGTTGAGGGCGGATCAAGACACCGTCGGTCGCGGCAGCCGCCGTGAAGGAGTGCCCGGTACCGACGGCCTTCACCCTGAGTCCGTCCTCGGCGGCCTTCCGTACGGCGGCGGAGAGTTCCTCGACCGAGGCGGGGGTGACCTCCCGTACGGGCCGGGCGGTGACGTTCCCCGCCCAGTTACGCCAGGTGCCGTTCTTCCCGCTCACTGTGGTGTTCATGGGGCCGTCCCCGCAGCGGAACCGGTCTGCCCAGCCGGTGGTACCCGAGGAAACCGAGCGTGACCGCGACGGCCCCGGACAGCGCCGGAACCCCGTACCCGGCCTCCGCGCCGGCGGCGTCGAACACCCGGCCGCTCACAAAGGAGCCGATCGCGAACCCGACCGCGAGCCCGGTGAACACCCACGTCATTCCCTCGATCAGATGCGCGCGCGGTACGTGCTGTTCGATGTATGAGGGCCATCGCCGTGATCATCGTGGGTGCGATGGACAGACCCGCAACGAACAGCGTCACGGCCAGAAACGGCAAGCTTCCGACCAGTAGGAGGGGGATCATACTCATGGCCATGGCCATGGCGCATACGCCCAGTAGCCATCTGCGTTCCGGCGCCCCGGTGAAGCGCAGCAGCCCGAAGACGAGGTCGGCGACGCAGGATCCCGCCGCGTAGAGCGCCAGGACGACGCTCGCGACCGCCTTGCGGCCCCGCTCGTCGGCGAAGGCGACGGTGACCACGTCGACCGCGCCGAAGATCGTTCCCTCGCCACGAAGGTGGCCACCAGGACCCGCGGTCCGGGCGAGCACTCTGCGGCCGACCGCGGCGGCGGAGAGCGCGGGGGTGGCCGCGAGTGGGCCCGCGAGCCCGTGGCGCCCGGTGAGCTGGGAGATCATCCTCACCACACCGATGCCCATCATCGAGAGTGGCATCCTGCCGCGGAAGCCTGCGGCGGAGAACCTTTGCGCCGGGGGCGGCGAACAGGGCGCGGTAGGGACCGGCGTCTCAGACCGGCTTCGAGGAGGAACTCTCGGACCGGCGGGTCATGGGGCCCGAACTCCCGGTTGATCTTCCGTGCACAGCCGCCGGGACGGGCGGGCGGCGAGGGCGTTGTCGGTGGCGGGTGGCAGGATCGTAGACATGCTCGAAGCACTCGATGCCAGCCCGTACGACGCCCTGCTGCTCCTCTCGTTCGGAGGCCCGGAGGGCCCGGACGACGTGGTCCCGTTCCTGGAGAACGTGACGCGGGGCAGGGGCATCCCCAAGGAGCGCCTGAAGGAGGTGGGGCAGCACTACTTCCTGTTCGGCGGGGTCAGCCCCATCAACGACCAGAACCGCGCCCTCCTTGACGCCCTCCGCAAGGACTTCGCCGACCACGGCCTGGACCTGCCCGTTTACTGGGGCAACCGCAACTGGTCGCCCTATGTGACCGACACCCTGCGCGAGATGGTCACCGACGGCCACCGCCGCATCCTGGTCCTGACCACCAGCGCGTACGCCTCGTACTCCGGCTGCCGCCAGTACCGCGAGGACCTCGCGGGCGCCCTGGCCGCGCTGGAGGCCGAGGGTCTCGAACTGCCGCGGGTCGACAAGCTGCGGCACTACTTCAACCACCCCGGCTTCGTGGAGCCGACGACCGAGGGTGTCCTGAGGTCTCTCGCCGACCTCCCCGAGGACGTCCGGGCCGGCGCGCACATCGCCTTCACCACGCACTCCATCCCGAACTCGGCGGCGGACACCTCGGGCCCGGTCGAGGACCACGGGGACGGCGGGGCGTACGTGAATCAGCACCTGGACGTGGCGAAGCTGATCGCCGACGCCGTGCGCGAGCGGACCGGCGTCGACCATCCATGGCAGCTCGTCTACCAGTCACGCTCGGGCGCCCCGCACATCCCGTGGCTGGAGCCGGACATCTGCGACCACCTGGAGGAGCTGCACGGTGCCGGGGTCCCGGCGGTCGTGATGGCCCCCATCGGGTTCGTCTCGGACCACATGGAGGTGCTGTACGACCTCGACACCGAGGCCAAGGCGAAGGCCGAGGAGCTGGGGCTGCCGGTGCGCCGTTCGACCACCGTGGGCGCCGATCCGCGGTTCGCCGCCGCGATCCGTGACCTGGTCGTCGAGCGTGCCGCGATCGAGCGGGGGCAGCAGGTGACCCCCTGCGCCCTTGGCGCGCTGGGCCCGAGCCACAACCTCTGTCCCGTGGGCTGCTGCCCCGGCCGCGCCCCCAAGCCCGCCGCCGCGGGCGCCGACAGCCCGTACGCGTGAGGAGCACCGTGACCGAGCAGTACGAGCCGTCGTCCGAGCGGCTGAAGACCGAACTCCTGGAGATCGCGCTGGAGGCCGCGACCCATGCGGGCGCCTTCCTGCGCGACGGGCGACCCGAGGACCTCGGGGTGGCCGCCACCAAGTCCAGCGCCATCGACGTCGTCACCGAGATGGACATCGCCGCCGAGAAACTGATCACCGGGCTGCTCGCCGACCGTCGGCCGGACGACGGCCTGCTGGGCGAGGAGGGGGCCAGCGTCGAGGGCACCAGCGGCATCGAATGGGTGATCGACCCGATCGACGGGACCGTCAACTACCTGTACGGGCTGCCGAGCTGGGCGATCTCCATCGCGGCCCGGCGCAAGGACGGGGAGACGCTCGTCGGGGTGGTCAGCGCACCCATGCGCGGGGAGCTCTTCCGGGCCGTCCAGGGGGAGGGAGCGTTCTTGAACGATCGCCCCGCGCGCGTGCGCCCGGCCCCTGAGCTGGGCCTCGCGCTCGTGAGCACCGGTTTCGGCTATCGGACCGAGCGCAAGGCCCAGCAGGCCGAGGTCGTCCGGCGGCTGATCCCCGAGGTGCGGGACATTCGCCGGGGCGGCTCCGCCGCGATCGACCTGTGCGACGTGGCGGCGGGTCGGCTGGACGCGTACTACGAGCGGGGGCTGAACCCCTGGGACTACGCGGCGGGCGACCTGATCGCGCGGGAGGCGGGCGCCCTGACCGGTGGCCGTCCCGGAGAGCCCCTCTCCCCGTCCCTGACGATCGCGGCCCCACCGGGCCTCTTCGAACAGCTCCAGAGCAGGCTGGACGAACTGGGGGCGTGGCAC
>CBFHCJ010000569.1:0-4819 GCA_965654005.1 uncultured Streptomyces sp.
ACGTCAGGAAGAACCCGCAGCCTGACGTGTCTCACCGCGATTGACAGGTTCCGGCGCCCCATGGCGCAGGTCGGCATGACGGAGGGGACGGGGAGCCTGATTTCACCCGCCCGACCTTGCCACCCGGCGATGGGTCGCTGTCTCTGCGTGAACTGCGTGCTGTCCGAGGCTTTCGGCGACGCTTTGAGGCCGCGGAGGAGTTTGGCCGGGAGACCTGGGGTGGGGACCCTGAGCGGCACTTCCCAGTTCCGATGCATGACCACCCCTACTACCCCGTGTCGACTCCTATGGGGCGTAAGGTCGACGTGCCAGTGGATCTCCCGGATGGCAGGGTCCTTGCTGTAGAAATTAAGCACTACCTGGAATTCAGGACGGTCAAGCTTGCAGATGGAACGAATAAGGTGGTTCAAGGGGAGGTGCCACTCAACAAGGGGATCATGGAGCAGATAAACAAGGATCTCACGCTGCGCCGCCTGGATCCCAGCTACGATCCTCGCTGGGTATTTACAGGCGCCCACCCGTCTCCAGCCCTACAGGGTTACCTCAAGCAGGCGCGTATAATTTTCGTTACATACGGGCCGGCTCCAAGGTAGTATGAAATCAAGCGCGTAATGGAAGGTGCCAGAAATGCCGAGGGCAAATACTCCCGGACCCGATCTCGAACGATGGATCGAGGAAGGGCGCCTTACCATTCTTGATATCGCCAGCATGCTGGGCGTTTCCCAGGAAGTATATGAGGGAGACCCGCTCACGCTCGTCCCTGCCCTGCAGAACTATACGTCCCGTCTTCCGCTCGCCGAGTTTGAGGCGTCGGACTGGGTGACGCTACAGAGTGACCTCATCGCGTACGTCGCGGATTTCCTGGTCCGACGGCATGGCGCGCACTGGAAAGTGGTCGACGATCCCTCGACACCTCGCGGATATCGCTACGTCGTCGAGGTCGAGGGTCGCGATGGAGAGACTCGCAGGATCGACCCCCTCGACATCGTTCGAGTTGAGTTCGGCAATCTACCCATTGAGATCACCAGGATGCTGGCCAGCGCGGAATTGACGTTGCACTTGGCATCTCAGCCCGGCGGTGGAGGGGAAAATGGCGCTGATTCATCGAGGCCATAAGTTCTCTACCACTCACGCGGCGGACGGCATTGAATTCCTCGCCGAAGGCACGCAGGAGCTGATCGGCGAGATAGGGCGCACTCCGGACGGTCTCGACACTGCCTTCAAAGCCTCCTTTGCCTTGTCTAGGGCTCGTGGCGCGCTGAACCAGAAGCGGAGGACTTCGACACCTGGGGGTCTTACGTGACGTCCATGCAGTTGGGTTCCGCCCTGTTCGCGGCAGCCGCCTCAGATGAACTTCAAATGCAGGATCGGCCGAAAAAGCCGGTCGATTCCGACCACCGACGCCCAGAAGTACGCTTACGCAGGAGACTGGATCTCTGCACTCCGGCTTGTCATCATCTGCCGCGAACAGCGCCGCGTGACGGAATTATGCAACGTTCCGGAAGTTCAACATCAGCAAACCGAAGGGGGCGGCCGGTGCCCACCCAGTTGTCGCGCCATGAGATTCCCAGTCCCTCATCTCCGCGCGGCATGGAGATCCTGCGCAAAGGCCTCAGTGAATCTATCGATGACCTGGAGGATTCGCCGAGCATGTTCGGCAGCACTCTGGGTTCAGCTCTCACGTACGCGCGTGCCCTGTGCGCCTCCGATCCCACGGCGAGTCAGCTCAAGACCTGGGAGGCATTCGTCACCGCCATGCAGGTGGGAAGTGCACTGTTCGGTGCGGCGACCATCACGGAGGGAACGATGGAGTGCCGTATCGACGACAAGACACGAACCATCCCGGCCACCGGACCACAGGACTATGCCGATGCGGGAAACTGGATCACCGCATTCTGGCTTGCTGCTATCTGTCGCGAGTCGGATCGGATGACCCAGTTGAGCAACGTCCCTCTCGGTCTTCTCCGCGCTTCAGGGGCCGAGTACGACGAGTATGTGTACCACTGGGTCGACTCATTGCAGACGTACTGGCTGGAAACCCCAGGCCTCGTAGACAAGTTGCTCGCTACTATCGACGCTTCCTACCCTGACGTTGCTACGGATACCGATCGCGACCTCCTTGAGAAGATCCTCTACCAGCCGATCAACCTGTTTCATCGATTCCTCCGTCAAGACCACGAGGGATTCAATAAAGCACTGGTGGAGGCCCTGCAACTGCATCGGCAGTACTGGACCGCGAATGAGCGACGGGCCGACAGCCCCGAGGGGTTCGTCGCACTCGGCCCACTGGCCATCGCTTGCCTCGCCCACGATTCCGGTTTCCCGATTGACGTGGAGTCCGAGTACCTACCCAAAGCCTTGCTGAAGCGCGGCTGGGTGGGCGAGTTCGAGACGTGACCGCAGGCAGCACTCAGCCAGCCCATGGGCCAATCCAGCTAGGAATCAAGTGACTTATCCCTCATACCCCTCCGGTGGAAGCCAGTCGGGGCAGCAGCTTCCCTACTATCCGCAGCGTCAGGAGTCCTTGGGTGCCTATCCGGGCCCGTACTTCGGCGGACCGGCTGGGATGGGCGCGGCCCCGCTGTCGTGCGCGGACCTGGGGTCCCGGCTGGGTGCGCGTCTGCTGGACCTGGTGTTCTGGGGGGCGGGGTATGCGGTGCTCGGCGTTCCACTGGCGATGTGGATCGACCGGACGGAGAGCGAAGTACCCCACACTCTCATCCTGCTGTGGCTGGCCACCTCGTTCACGCTCTACTTCCCGCTGTGTACCGCCCGGTTCGGGGCGACGCTGGGCAAGCGGATCTGCGGGGTGCGGGTCGTACGGGCCAACTCCGGGCAGAAGATCGGCTTCGGGCGTGCGCTGGGGCGGGAGTTTTTCTGGCTGCTGGCCTTCCCGGTCCCGGTGCTGAGTCTGCTCAATCCGTTGTGGTGCTGCTGGGACAAGCCGTTGCGGCAGTGCCTGCACGACAAGGTCGCCGACACCATGACCCTCGACGCCTGAGGCCGCGGCATGGCAGCCCAGGACTACGACAGCCAGCTACTGGAGTCGGTGTCGGTGCGGCGCCGACGGCTGCGGGATGCCCTGTTGTTCGGGGCGCAACGACAGCGGCGGACGGTTGATGAGCGGCTGGGGAAGGTGGTGGCCGGGGTGGTGATCGCAGGGGTGTTGTGTGCGGGGTGTGTGGGTTGGTCGTTTGTGTCGCATCGGCTGATCGGGAAGAGCCCGTACGGTTACTCGGTGCCGTCCTCTCCGTCGCCGGTCCCCTCGGCTTCCGCTTCACCATCGGCGGCGTCTTCTTTCCCGGTGACTCGATGATTGGTTGGAGTGCGTGATGATCGCGGGGGCTGTAGGCCGTGGCCGGACGGCGTTGAGCCGGGTCACTTTGGTGGGTGAGCGGCGACGGGTCGATCTCGTGTTGCCCTCGCAGGAGCCGGTGGGTCTGCTGCTGCCCGAGGTCATGCGGTTGCTGGAGGACCAGGTGACCGGCCGCCCGGAATCGAGGCATCTGGTGGCCGCGGACGGTACGGCGCTGGCTCTGGACGACACGCTGGAGTCGGCGGGCGTGGCCGACGGCGCCGTGTTGCGGCTGGTGCGGACGGAGGATGCGCCGTCGGCTCCGGTGGTGCACGACGTAACCGACGAGGCCGCCGCGGATCTGGATACGCGGGCGTGGCGGTGGCGGCCCGGAGCCCGGCAGGCGGTCGCTGGATCGGCCTGCGTGTTGTGGGCGCTGGCGGCCGGCCTGCTGTCCCTGGACCGGTTCGACTTGACGGCTACTGGCGGCGGGTTGCTCGCGACAGCCGCCGTATCGGCGCTCGGTGGTGCCTTGTTGGGGCGGGCCGCAAAGTATCCGTTGGCCGCCACGCTGATGGTCGCGGGCGCCGTGCTGGGCATGCTCGGGGTGTGGTCGCTGGGTGATGCGTACGCGTGGCCGGGGGCGGGACGGCTGGCCGGTGTGGGCGCGGTCGCGGTGGTGGGGTTGTTGCTGTTGGGCTGGTTCTCGCCGTTGGGGCGGGGCGGTCTGGTGGGAGCGGCCGCGCTGGCCGGGGCTGTCGTGTGCTGGGAGGTCGCGCTCGCGGTGCAGTCGGGTGGCAGGCCGGTGTCGCAGACGGCCCGTGCGGCGGCCCTGTCGGTGGTGGTGTCGGTCGTCGTGCTGGGCGTGCTGCCTCGGTTGGCGTTGATGGTCTCGGGTCTCTCGGGTCTGGACGACCGGCGCTCAGGTGGAGCGTCGGTGAGCCGGTACCAGGTGTCCTCGGCGCTGTCCGCCACGCACCGCGGGCTGGCACTGGCCACCGTGGTCATGGCGGTCTCGGCCGCCGTGGCCGGGGTGTTGGTGCTGGACGCGGTGTCGGTGTGGACGGTGACGTTGGCGGCGGCGGTCACGGTGGTGCTCGTGCTGCGGGCCCGCGTATTTCCGCTGACCGTCGAGGTGGTGGCGCTCTTCGCCGCAGCCGCGGTGGTGGCCGTACGCCTGGTCTGGGTGTGGCTGGAACACTCCGGTGCCGCGGGTCCGTTGGCGATGCTGGTGGTGCTGGCGCTGGTGCCGCTGGCTGTGCTGGCGGTGCGGCCGGCCGAGCATGTGCGGGTGCGGCTGCGCCGGCTCGGGGATGTGCTCGAGTCGGTCGGTGTGATCGCGTTGTTGCCGTTGGTGATCGGGGTGTTCGGTGTGTACGGGCGTCTGCTCGGCACCTTCGCGTAGGGGGTGTGCGATGGCTGAGCCAGACTGGCAGCGGGACATCCTGCGGCAGCTCGGCGACCAGACCGGCGCAGGAGTCGAGCCGACCATCGCCCTGCGCCCAGTCCGCCCACTTCCGCCTG
>CBFHCJ010000570.1:0-4814 GCA_965654005.1 uncultured Streptomyces sp.
GAGGGCGCTGGCTCGGGCCACCCGCCGGTCGGCGAGGGGTTCCAGGATGCTGTGGACGATGCGTTTCGCCAGGGGGCGCCGGGTCTGCCGCGTGCTGCCGGTGATCTCCCGGGTCGCCCGGCTGCTGGTCCACTGCGCGTGTCCTTCGCTGAGCTGCACGATGGGGTGTCTCGCCGTCGGAGTCTTCGGCCATTGCGGGGGCGGTACGACCTGGCCGCGGCTGGCGAGTACTTGGGCCTGCTGGGCGAGAGAACGGACCAGCAGGTCACACAGGATTTCGGGGGTCTGGCTCAGTCGCTGGATGCGGAGGGCTTCGGGAACGATCAGTGTCGCGGGCTGACCGATGCTGGTCGCTATGAGGACGGGCTTCTTGGACAGCCCTCCGCTGCGGACCATGAACTCGGCGGCCTGCGGATGCGCGATGAGCTTGGACCGTTCCCAGCGGGTGAGGTCCAACCCTTCGGTGTCGCGCTCCATCTGGCGGCGGACGAAGGAACGGTAAGCGAGGGCGAGTCCGTCGATGTCCACGAGTTCGAACCGGGGGCGGGGCAGCGGCAGGCCGGTGATCTTCTCCACCCAGGGCACCGCCGCCCTGACTAACCCCTCTATGTGGTCGGCCAGTTCGGCGTCGCGGGCCTCATGCTGAACATACATGTCGATCACGGCGGTCTCTCATGATGTGGGCGGGTATGGGCTCAGGCGAATCAGGCGGCGCGGAGGGCGCGGAGGGCGCGGCGGGCCGCGTGTTCGGCTGACCACTGGGGGCGGTGGGGCCCGAGAACGGATTCGGCCAGGCGTATCAACTGAAGATCATCCGGGCCTGCGGGAGGGTGGATGAGGTCGAAGTCCCGTCGCATCTGCTCGATCGGTTCGTTGATGCGTGCCGCGTGCCCGCCGTAGAGCTGTTTGGCCTGTTCGGAGGAGGCCGCTCCGGCGCGGTGAGCGGTGAGTTTGGCGTGGTACAGCCACGGGTCGCAGGCCTTGCCCTGGTCGAGGAGGTGTGCGGCGTGGTAGGCGGCGAGTTCGGCGGTCATCAGATGGTGCTGCATCTCGGCGACGCGGTGGCGGACAGTGGGGAGGTCCGCCAGGTGCCCGTCGTGGCGCTTGCGGGTGGAGACCCGTTGAGTGGTCTCGTCGACCATCCGCTGGTGGATGCCGAGGGCGACGGCCGCGAGGTTGAGACGTCCGTAGACGACGCTGGCGAGTTGGGCGACATCGAGGCCGCCGCCCAACTCGCCGATCATGTTGGCCTTGGGGACGCAGACCCGGGTCAGGCGAAGGGTGTCGACGCTGAAGCCTCTCAGCCCGTTGACGGGCGCGGGGATGATGTCGACACCGGGGGTGTCCTGCTCGACCAGGAAGGCCGTGAGGCTGTGACGGTCGCCGGGCTTCCCCGTCCGGACGACCACACAGTGGACGTCCGCGATGGCCGCGTTGCCCACCAGGACCTTCTCCCCTTCCAGGATGTACTGCCCCCCGCTGGGCCGTGCGGTCGCCTCCAGGCCCAGGACGTGACTGCCACGCTCAGGGTCGGTCACGGCGATGGAGGGCCAGCAGCGACCTGCGGCGATCTCGGGCAGCAGCCTGCGCCGCAGGTCCTCGCTCCCGTACTCGGCGATGGGGGCGGAGCCGAGGATGGACGCCTGGAGGACCGCGCCGGCCGCAGGACTGACGCGGGATACGGCCTGGAGGACCAGGGTCTTGGCGGTGTGGTCGAGGCCCAGTCCGCCGTCCTCGGTATCGATCAGCAGGCCAAGCCAGCCCGTCTCGCTCAGGATCTGACGCACGTCACGGTTGGTGTGAGGGCCGCGCTCTTCCATCTGGCGGGCGAGTTCGGTGAGCCGGGAGGTCGCGAAGGCTTCCGCGTCCCCGAGGAGCCGGAGATGTTCGTCGGTCAGGAACGGGAGAGAGAGGGCGGTCGGCGGCATCGGGTCGTGTCCCCTCGTGTGTCGACGGGTGGCGGGTGGTGTCCGCTCCGGTCTGCAAGCAGGCCCGGGGGCGGTCCGGCATGAGGTCGGCGGCCCAGAAGTGAAGGGCCGTCGGCGGGGTGGATGTCGGAGGTGTGCCACCGGGCTGCCGCAGGAACGTGGGGGATGTGCGGCCGCCGTCCGGCGTTCTGGAACGCGTGTGCGGCTAGCGGGCCAGGATGTTCGCCATGGTCTCGGCTGCCGCTCTTTCCACGATCGCCATCAGATCGTCCGACTCCTTCAGCTCGTGCACCCGTTGGTCGATCACGCACACGGTGCCGAGGACGATCTCTGTGTCCGGGTAGATGAGTGGTTCGCCGTAGTAGGCGGTGATGCCGATGGCGTCGACCACGGGGTTGCCGGAGTACAGGCGGGAGGCGTGCACGTCGTGCAGCGGGAGGCCGAGCTTGCGGTTCACGACGTGGGGACACCAGCCGTGCTGGGAGTCCATGTCGCGACCGACGATCGGCAGGCCGCTTTCGGCAGTCGGGTTGTGCAGGCCCGCGAAGCGCTGCCTTTCGAGCGTGAAGTTGACCATGCTGTACGGGAAGCCGGTTTCCTCGGCCAGCCGGTCAGCGATGGAGTCGAACAGGCTGTCGGCTTCGCCGGTTACTCCGTGCCGGGCGAGGAGTTCCTTGCGGGCGCGGATCATGGCGGGGTCCTGGCTGAGCGCGGCCAGGACAAGGTCGCGATGGTCGGAGGTCATGAGGGTGAGTCCTATACGGCGGGGGCGGTGAGGGCGGCGGAATAGGCGTGCCGGGCGAGGTCGATGAGGACGCCCGCGGCGGACCTCTCGTCCCGGGCGTCGCACGAGACGACGGGAATCCCTGGCGCAAGCCGGAGGGCGCGGGCGATGTCGTCCTCGGGGTAGCGGGCGCAGCCCTCGAAGACATTGGCCGCGACGAGGAACGGCAGACCCTTGCGTTCGAAGTAGTCGACGGCGTGGAAGCTGTCCGCCAGGCGGCGGGTGTCGACCAGGACGATGGCGCCGTGGGCACCCGAGATCAGGTTGTCCCAGAAGGGGAAGAACCGGGGTTGCCCAGGGGTGCCGAAGAGCAGCATCTCCATGGGCCGGGGCACGCTGAAGGTGATGCGGCCGAAGTCCAGGGTGACCGTGGTGGTCGTCTTGGCCTCCACCCCGTGAAGGCTGTCGGTGCTGGCGCTCGCCTCGGTGAGGGTTTCCTCGGTCCTCAGCGGCTCGATCTCACTGACTGAGCCGATCAGAGTGGTCTTGCCGACACCGAAGCCGCCCGCCACGACGAACTTCAGCACCTGCGTGTCAGCAAGCCTGCCGGCGGGCATCGGGCCACTTCCTTTCGAGTGCTGCGATCACGTCTTTCAAGGTCTCTGGGTCGTTGGAGAAGGTGGTTTGGGCGATGGCCAGCGCGTGCGCGTCGAGCAGGTCGGAGACGAGGACCTGCACGACGGGCACCGGCTGCCGCAAGGTCCCGGCCAGCTCGGCGATCGAGCGCCGCCGGGTGAGGCAGAGCGTGACGATCCGGTGTGCCTCGGGGGCGACGTGGCCCGGGGGGCGATCGAGTCCCGGTTCGAGCTGCGTGTCCAGGCGCAGGTCCGGTGAGTGACGGGAGTGCGTACGCCCGCCGGCCACCGCGTACGGCCGCACGCCCATCGCATCCACCACGGTCCACGGTGCTCCGTCAGCGGGAGTCATCACCGGATGCCGGCATGAGCGCTGTCCGCGGAGGCACCAGCCAGTTCCTGCCGGACCGGGGTCTGCATGCGCTGCGGGAACCGCTTGATCAGCATGCTCATCTCGTAGCCGACCAGCCCGCCGTCGGCGGACGCCTCGGTGTACACACCCAGGACGGTTTCCACCGCGCCTTGCTCTGTCTCGGGGCGGCTGGAGAAGGCGGAGCGCTGCCTCAGACCCGAGGCCATGGCCATGAACAGGCAGTCGTCGAACTCGACCGCGATCTGCTTTGCGGGTTGCTTCCTGCCGGTGGGCCCCGGGGTACCGGCGGCCAAGGAGGCGTAGCCGGACAACGCCGCCGACACGGTGTCCGCCCAATCCTTGGTCATGTTGCTGCTGGCCAGCAGGGTCAGGCCGTCCTTCGACGCGATCAGGGCGTACGTCACGCCGGGCACCCGGTTCACGAAGTCGTCCAACAGCCACGCCACTTCTTCAACGGGCGTCAGGTCGGACGGAGGAGTAGCGGGCGTGCCCTGGGCACCGGTGACGGGTGCGGCGAGGGTGGGGGGGTTGGTCACGGTGAGACCTCCTGGATCGGTCGGCTCCGGCAGCGGCCGGAGCCCCTATGTCACTCGCTGTGGGTGGGCGCGGGCTGAGGCGGGTCTTCCGCCAGGCCGCGCTGGTGCCCCTGCCGAAAAGCACCGATCAAGCCGGGGTTCTCGGTCACAACTGCCGGGCCGGCGGCGCTGCTGTGCGACGGGGGGAAGTCGGCTGGAGCGTCGGGGCGCACGGGCAGAGGCGGGAGCCCGTCCGCCGCCCGTCCGAGCGGGGCAACCGGCCGAGTGCTTCGGCGCCGGGGCAACTCACCGACCATGGACTCTGACGCCGCGGCGGCCGGGGCAGGCCGGGGGGCAGGCTCCGGGCGGGCCTGAGCCGGGGCGGCGGCCTGCACGGCGAACTCCCGCTGCGGTTCGGGCTCGGGCAGCACGAGCAGATTGGACGGGATGACGATGAGCGCGGTCGTCCCGCCTGCGGGGTTCCGGCTGAGCTCGACATGGATGAGGTGGCGTTGCGCCGTCATACCGACGACGAGCAGACCGAGCCGTCCGTCCTCCAGCTGTACGTGGACGTCGACGAGGTGCGGTGAGGCGAGCAGCACGTTCGCCTGGTCAAGCGCGTCTTTGGGCATGCTCTTG
>CBFHCJ010000571.1:0-4801 GCA_965654005.1 uncultured Streptomyces sp.
TTCAGATATGGTCAACGAAAGTATTCTCCTTTTTGCGGAAATAGATCAGCGACACGATCAGTATAATCAATGAAATTGCTGCTGTGGAATACAGGCTATCCGGATTAAAGTAAGCCTTATCTCCCAACAGGCACCAGCGGAAACCGTCGATGATACCCACCAGCGGGTTCAGATTATAATATTTTTCGAACCATGTACCCTGCGCAAGCGTACTGCTGTAAGCAACAGGGCAGGCGTACATCCCAACCTGAACCATGAACGGGATTAACTGACCAATATCGCGGAAGCGCACATTTAGCACCGCAAAAAACAGGCCAAAGCCCATTGATGTAATAAATGTAAGTAAAATGAAGCAAGGAAGAAACACGATCTTCCAGCTGATAGGGTGATCGAAGAATGGTGTCAGGATCAGAAATATCCCGAATGTGATCATAAAATCGACGAAACCGACAGCAACAGAGCTGAGCGGCATGAGCAATCTCGGGAAGTAAACCTTCGAAACGAGATTGGAGTTGATGAGAATGCTGTTACTGATCTGAGTGAACGTGTTTGCGAAAAATGTCCAGATCGTCAGCCCGCTCAATACCATCAAAGGATAGGGAATACCCGGGTCGCGGTTTTGTTTTTGCAGGTAGCTGAAAAAGAATAACATTACGATAATGGTCAAGAGAGGTGGCGAGACGAGGCCCCCCCCCCCCCGGAGGGGTCGGGCGGGCTACCCCGGCCGCCGCCCGCCCCGTGGGGTGGGGCCCACGCCGGGGCCGTGGGCTACTGGACCGAGGCCCTGTCCCAACTGCTCGACCGGAACCCGGATCTCGCCCAGGACGTCATGGCCCTGGCTTCGCTGCGAACCCCGGAAAGGCCGGACATCGTGATCCAGGTCAATTCCGCCACCAATTCAGGTGAGGTATTCGCGGTGCAGCACGGCACTCAGCACTTTGCCTCCGGGCCGAAATCCCGCGATTCCGAGGAACGGCCGTGAGCCGGGACGACAGCCGGCGAGACGGCCTCATGGACGGACGGTTGCGGGCGGTGCTGTTCGTGGCCGTCGTCATCGGGGCCTTCATCGAGGTCAGCACGCCGCATCGGCGGTATGGCCCGCTGGTGGACGTGTTCGCCCTCGGGGCAGTGGGTGTCGTCGGCGCGGCGGCCGTGCTGGGGTCCAAGTCCGCCGCGACGCTGGCCCGGCAGCGGGATCGACTCGCACAGGAACCCCAGCCCAGCACAACGGTTCCGATCTGCCGCTGCGCGACCAACTCGGCCGTGTGGTCCGCAAGGACGTCGACGGCCGCGTGACGACCTACGGCTACGACCGCGCCGGACGCCTGCTGGAGGCCTCCGGACCGGACGGCGAACTGCGCTACCAGTACGACCGTCGCGGACTCACCACGGCGGAACTCGTCGACGGCCGCCCCATCCTGTACGCCTACGACGTCCTGGGCCGCCGTACTCGCCGTACCACGCCCACCGGTCACGTCACCTCCTACACCTACTGCTGATCAGAGTACTTGCGGCAGGCTACCCCCTGCTACCTCATGCTGCCCCGTCCAAAGGCGTCCGGCCACCGAGCGGCCACCGGATCGGGCACTCCCGAAGCAAAGGGCTCGAATCATCGAGTTGTCGGACTCGGACAAAGCCCCCCACCCACTGGACATCCGGGCCACCGGCACTCAGTGCCGCGTCGGGCGGCCCGGACGACGGCGAGGAAGGCGTGGACCGGCATCGCAAGGGTGACCCAGCGGGCCCAGGCGGGGTAGCGGCGGACCTGGTGCTCATCCAGCCCGGCCAGCCCTGGTGACGGCTGATGCCGCCAGATGCCGTTGTGCCTGATCAGACCACATGCGCCGTACCAGAGGCCGTAACGTGCTGCACCGTCCAAAGGCGTCCGGCCACCTCATGGCCACCTCGGAAGGGTGCCCGCCGCCCCTGGCAGTCGCCCAACGCCACCCGTTGGGTCCGAACACTTGGGGCCCAGCTCACGCCCCGCGTCACAGCGCCCGCTCGTGCGGACGGTCCCCCCCTGTGGTGTGCGCGCATGCCACGGAAGTCCACCCGTGGGACGGCTCTGTCCGCCGTATCATGACGGCACACGGGAAGGAGCTCCGTCCATGAGTGTCGACGCGATCACGCACACCGAGTTCCCCGCAGGATACGTGGTGTTCTTCGGCGCCGACGGAAAGATCATCATGACCCCGCAGAGCGAAGAACACTCCAGCACGATCAAGTCGATGCAGTACGACACGATCGTGTCGCTCGGGCGGCACGCGAAGACATCTTCGGACGTCTACATCGACTTCCCGGCCGACGAGAACTCGGCCCCCGACCTGGCCATCCTGCGCGAGGACGCGCGCAAGGAGGGCAAGCGCTACAGCTTCGAGGACGTCCTGCTGATCTCCGAGGTCGTCTCGACCTCCTCCGCGCGCAAGGACTACGACGACTGCACCGCCAAGTACGGACGCTACGGCATCCCGATCTATCTGATCGTGGACCCGTACGCCCAAGAAGTCGTCCTGCACACCCAGCCCACCGGGTCCGGCTACATCGCGGCACACACCCACGCATACGGCACCGGCAAACTCCCCATCCCCCTGGCCGACGGCCGCACCTTCACCCTCGACCTCGACGAGCTGCCCCGACCCGAGCCGGAGACCGACACCCACTGAGACAGCCGGTCGGTGATGACGCGATCACCGAAATCGCCGATGAAGAGTTCCATGCCCCGGTGACCGGGATGGGATCCCCCAGAAACGGCACAGAGAGTCGGCGTTCGGGATCGTTCTCCTCGGGCGCTGTCGCCAGATCAGGCACGGGAGAGGTCGGACAGGAGCGCGGGAAGGAGGCGTTCCTCCATGACCGCGCTGCCCGACGCCTCCATCGCGAGGGCCAGTCCGGAATCCCAAGGGCTGGCCGCGGGCGGTCCCGCGAGCGGTGTGGACTCGCCCTCGCCGAGTGCCGCCGTGTAGTCGGCGGCGGTCATCCGCCAGGGCTGGGCACCGTGGCGGGCCACGGCGTCCGCGGTGATGCGCAGGCCGGCCCAGTCGAAGTCGGCGCGCCAGTGCAGCCGGGCCCCCGCGCGTACGGCGTCGTCGAGCAGTCTGTGGCAGGCGGCGGACGGAACACCCTCCGTGCACACGAGAGCGGCGCCGGTGTCCCGGAGTTCGCCGGCGGCGGCACGCAGTACGGCCGGGTTCTCGCAGACGAAGATGGTGCGGGCGGCGGGGACGACAGGGTCGGTGGCGAGCTGGTGGAGGGTGAGCCGGAAGGGGATACCGAAGCCCGCGGCGTCGCGTAGCCAGTCACAGACGACGGTGTCGCCCTCGGCCCCGATGTTGAGGACGAGTACCTGGCTGGCGAGGTCGTCGGCGATGGCCCCGGCGCTCCCCCACAGGGCTCGCCGCCCGGCCCGGTCGCGCGGTACGACGCCACCGTCGCCGATGCGCTGGGCGAGGGCACGCAAGACGAGCTGTTCGAGCGGGGTGCCGGGAACGAGGGCCTTGGTGTCGCCGGTGGCCCACTCGGCGAGGACCGGAAGCGGCAGGACACCGGGGAACCGGTTCGGGGAGCCCGCGAAGCGGTCCCTGTCACCGGTCAGCCTTTCCAGAACGCGTACCGCCGCGTCGAGGAGGGGCGCGTCCCCCCGGCGTACGAGACGGGTGAGGGTGCCGTCGGCGGCGATCCGGTCCAGCCACGCCGCGAACCATCCCTGCCGGGCGAGCCGACTGGAGTGGGCGGACTTCAGGGCCTGGCCGCGGCGCGCCTCCTCGTCGGCCCGTTCGGCCGGCCGGTCACGCAGCGGGCCGTGCAGCCGGCCGAGGGTCTGGAGGAGACCGGTGCCGTAACGGTCGTACAGGTACCCGTCCAGGTCACGCAGGGGTACGGCGAGACGCTTGACGGTCTCGGGCCGGTAGCGGCCGGTGATGCCGATGACGGTGCGGCGCTCGGCCTCGCTGGGCCCCGTGAGCCCGATGTCGCCGTCGAGCGCGCCGCCGGTGCGCTCCAGTCTGCGGCGGGCGGCGGCGAGCAGCCGGGTCCATCCCCCGCCCCGCAACTCGTCGTACCCATGGCTTTCACTCCGCTCGGTCGACAACCACGGCCTCCTCGGGCGTCGGCATCGGAACGCGCCGGGTGCCGGGCGAGCCGAGGCCGGCGGTGAGGTCGCCGGTGTCGTCGGCGAGGAGCCGGTCGCCGTCCCAGACGAGCAGCAGTGCGGAGACGATGTGGTCGACGGCGGTGTGCGCGAGGTCGTAGTGGGCTGCGGCGGACACGGAGGCGTGGGCGGCCCACAGGTCGTAGCCGGTCATGAACAGGTCGAGGTCGAACTGGGCGGCCAGTGACATGAGTTCGCCGCGTCCGGTGTCGTCCACTCCGGCGAAGGCCTCGTCGAGGGCGAGCAGGCGCGGGGCGTGCGGGTCGGCGGAGTTGAGCATGGCGTGCGCGGCGGCGAACAGCGGCAGGTGCAGCGACACCGACTGCTCGCCGCCCGACAGCCGGCTGTGCCGGGCGCGGGTGAGTCGCTCCTCCGTCCCGTCGGGGCGCACCAACTGGAACGCGAAGTGCCGCCAGCGCCGGTAGTCGAGGACCTCGGCGAGCAGTTCGCGGTAGGGCTGGTCGCGGTAGCGGGCGCGGGCGGTCCTGATCTGCGCGGCGAAGTGGACGCGCACCCGGACCAGCCCCTCGGGGCCGAGGCGGGCGGCGTCGGCGTCGAGCAGGGCGCAGACGGCACGCTGTTCGTCGTCGAGGTGGTCGGCTAGGGCCTGTGGGAAGTTGTGATCATATGGCGGGGCGGAGGCTGCGGAGCCAG
>CBFHCJ010000572.1:0-4796 GCA_965654005.1 uncultured Streptomyces sp.
GCTGCCGGGTGCGGGCGTGCCTGTGTGCGTGCGGGCCGTGCGGACCGTGCGGGCCGTGCGGGTTGTGCGGGCCGTGCGGGTTGTGCGGGCCGATACGACGCCCGCCGCCGCGAGGCGCCGTACGTCCACCAGGGTGTGGAACGCCGGGCGGCCCAGTGCCCGGGAGATGTCCGTCGCCGTGCTCACTCCGTCGACCCGGTCGAGTACCGCCCCCTGGCGGGGCGTGACCGTCGGGCCCGCCGGGCGGTCGGCGCGGATGAGCGGGGACTCGTCCGTGGCCGAATCGGGCCAGATGCTGTGGAGCAGTTCCCGGCGGCGCAGTGTCTCGCGTTCCACCGCGTCCACCGGTACCGGGTGCACGGGGCCCAGCCAGTGGGCCTCGCCGTAGCGGAAGCGGGCGGGTGCGCTGCTCGGGCCGAGCACGAAGTACGCCGCGTCGTACAGCGCCCCCAGATGGCACAGCTCCAGCGCACCCTCGCCGATCCGGCCGCTGTCGACCAGAAACCGTCCCACCAGCCTCCGCGCCCCCGCCTGCGCGACCGCGTCCCGCCAGCCCTCCTCGTCGAGCGCGCCGCGCGCGATGAGAAGGACGTCGAGGCCCGGGGTCGAGGGACTCTCGGCGTACACCACCTGGCCGGCGGACAGGTAGAGCATGCCGCCCTCGCGCATCAGCACGCCGGTGGCCCGTTCCTCGGCGAGCCGGCTGAGCATGGGGGACAGGCCGCCGCTCGGGATCTGCGTCCGCTGCCGTACGGGCAACGCGGGTGGCGGAGGCGGCGGAGGCGGCGGAGGCGGCGGAGGCGTCGGAGGCGTCCTCACCGTCGTCATCCCAGCACCAGCCGTCCGGCCATCTCGCCGAGCCGGATGCGCGCGAGGGCGAGGTTGCCCTCCGCGCGGGCCAGCCACAGGTGCAGGAAGACGCTGCTGTCGAAGGTCGTCGGGACGAACCGCAGCAGGTGGTAGCTGTCCCGGTTGGCGATGATCAGGTCCTCGACAGGGCACGCGTCGTCGGACCACTCGGCGTCCTGCTCCGGGGCGAACGCGCGGTGTTCGGCGGCCAGCCGGGCCAGTTCGGCAGCCTCCGCCGCGGTCGTCTCGTGGTCACCGCCGGGCGAGTCCCCGACCGTGCCCAGGGCGAGCCCGCTGATCCAGTCGACCACCGCGGCACCCCTTGCGCCGGGCAGTCGCATGGCTTCCAGCAGGCACTCGTCGATTCCGGGCACCGTGGCTCCCCTCCCGCCTCGGGTACGGCTGAGTGAAGCCGAGGTTACGCAACGTGTGCACGAGGAGTGAGTGTTCTGGCATTTTCCAGCGGAACATGCGCGGGCCCGCTAAGGTAGGTCAACTCGCCCTGTTTACAGGGAGCTTGGTGCGAGTGGGGATCCTGTTGGCTGACCTGCGGTTTTGCGGGCAGCCGGTTTTGCGGGCGGCGCGGATCCGAGGGGCGCCCGGTAGGGGTGCGGGGCGCTCAGAGTTCCGTCAGCGCACCCGCGCGCCCCCCGCCCGACTCCGCCACGATCTCCTCGACGCTCTGCGGCTCCCGTACGACCGCGAACCGGATCCCGCCCTCCGCACCCGGCGCGTAGCCGTACACCCCCGGCCGGGCGAGGGAGTTGTACGCGTAGTGCTGCGCGAAGTAGTACGCCCCGGTGTCCAGCGCCGCCGCGTAGTCCCCCGGCTCCAGGAGCGGCAGCGCCCGCCCCTCGGCCAGCAGATCGCCGGCGAAGCACGCCGGGCCCGCCACGTCCTGCGCCACCACCGACCCCTCCTTCGGGCGCCCCTTGTCGTCGTACGCCGCGATCCGCAGCGGCCAGGACGCCGGCGCGTACACCGTCCGCACCGCGACCTGCACCCCCGCGTGGGTGACCGCGACGGCCCGGCCCCCGGCGCTCTTCGTGTACTCGACGCGTGCGACGACCGTCCCGTGCTTGGCCAGCAGTGACCGCCCGAACTCCGTGACCAGCCCGTACCGCCCGTCGAACAGCCCCGGCACCGCCTCCGACAGGAGCCGCGCGTACTGCGCGTACGTCGGCGTCGTGACATCGGAGCGGAAGTTCACCTGCAGGCCTCCGCCGATGTCGATCGTGTCGATCTGCCGGCGTCCTGCGTGCCTGTTGATCTCCTCGGCGAGCTGGTACGTCTCCGCGACGCCCCGCGCCATCAGCGACAGCGGCACTCCCTGTGAACCGGAGTGCGCGTGCAGCCGCGTCAGCCAGGGCCGCTCGGCATAGGCGCGCACCACCCATTCGCGCGCCCCCTCGTCCCGTAGCGCCACCCCGAACTTGGCGGTGGCCGTCGCCGTCGAGAGCGCCTCGATCGAACCGGCCCCGGTCTGCGGATTCACCCGAATCCCCAGCGCGGAGTCCGTGCGGGTCGTGCGCATGAGTCCGTCGAGCCGCGCCAGCTCCTGCGGGCTGTCGGCGTTGACCGTGATGCCGAGCGCCAGTGCCTCCCGCAGCTCGGCCGGGGTCTTGGCGGGCGAGTCCAGCACGGTCCGCTCCGGCGCCACCCCGGCCGCCCGGGCCAGCGCCAGCTCCCCGGGGCTCGCCACCTCCGCGCCGAGGCCCGCCTCGTGCAGCAGTCGCAGCACCGGTACGAGCGGTGTCGCCTTCACCGCGAAGGCGTGCAGCACCGGCGTGCCCGGCGCCACCACCGCGTCGAAGGCCGCCCGCAGCGCCGCCGCCGAGTCCCGGATGCCGACGACGTCCAGGAGGCCGACGACGGGAGCCTCAGGGCCCACGAATCCCCGCTCCACGGCGCCACGTACGGCCTCGTCCCGGCGTGCCACCCGCTCGTCGTCCGTGGAGTGCCCGTCCCCGCTCGCACGTCCCGTCCCGCTGTGCCTCACCTTCACCGCGTCCCCCGTCCCCGTGTCACCTGCGGTCATGTCTCCAGCCAAACACCCCTGGCTCCGCTCCGCTGGCGCAAGAGCGTATTGACTAATTCTATTCAGATGGTCAGGATATGAATAACAACCGCAACAGTCCCGCGCGCCCCCCGGCCGCGTGCGGCCGTCAACCAGGAGGCAGACCATGTCAGGACCCCGCCCGCCCGTCTCCCTCCACCACCCTCGAACGGGTCCCTACAGGCCGCCCCTCGGTGGTGTCCGAGCGCCGCGCGGCACGGAACTGAGCACCCTGGGATGGCAGCAGGAGGCCGCCCTGCGGATGCTCCAGAACAACCTCGACCCCGAGGTCGCCGAGCACCCCGACAAGCTCGTCGTCTACGGCGGCACCGGCAAGGCCGCGCGCGACTGGCGCTCCTTCGACGCGATGGTCCGCACGCTGAAGGGCCTCAGGCAGGACGAGACGATGCTCGTCCAGTCCGGCCGTCCCGTCGGCGTCATGCAGACCCACGAGTGGGCGCCGCGCGTTCTCATCGCCAACTCCAACCTCGTCGGCGACTGGGCCAACTGGGAGGAGTTCCGCCGCCTGGAGGCCCTCGGCCTGACCATGTACGGGCAGATGACCGCCGGTTCCTGGATCTACATCGGCACCCAGGGCATCCTCCAGGGCACCTACGAGACCTTCGCCGCCGTCGCCGCCGAGAAGTTCGGCGGCACGCTCGCCGGGACCATCACGCTGACGGCCGGGCTCGGCGGCATGGGCGGTGCCCAGCCGCTCGCCGTCACCATGAACGACGGTGTCGCGGTCTGTATCGACTGTGACCCGCGGGCCATCGAGCGCCGCATCGGGCACCGGTATCTGGACGTGAAGGCCGACTCCCTGGAGCACGCCCTCCAACTGGCCGCGGAGGCCCGGGACGCCCGCCGCCCGCTGTCCATCGGCGTCCTCGGCAACGCCGCCGACGTCGTCCCGCAGCTCCTCGCCATGAGCGCCCCCATCGACATCGTCACCGACCAGACCTCGGCCCACGACCCGCTGTCGTACCTGCCGGTCGGCGTAGCCTTCGAGGACATGGCCGCCTACGCCGCCAAGGACCCGGCCGGCTTCACCGCCCGCGCCCGCGAGTCGATGGCCAGGCACGTCCAGGCGATGGTCGGCTTCATGGACGCCGGTGCCGAGGTCTTCGACTACGGCAACTCGATCCGTGGCGAGGCGCAGCTCGCCGGGTACGACCGGGCGTTCGCTTTCCCCGGTTTCGTGCCCGCCTACATCCGGCCGCTGTTCTGTGAGGGCAAGGGCCCCTTCCGTTGGGCGGCGCTGTCCGGCGACCCGGCCGACATCGCGAAGACCGACCGGGCGATCCTCGACCTGTTCCCCGAGAACGAGTCCCTCGCACGCTGGATCAAGATGGCCGGTGAGCGCGTCCACTTCCAGGGCCTGCCCGCCCGTATCTGCTGGCTCGGTTACGGCGAGCGGGACAAGGCCGGTGAGCGGTTCAACGACATGGTGGCGAGCGGTGAGCTGGCCGCTCCGCTGGCCATCGGCCGCGATCACCTCGACTGCGGGTCCGTTGCCTCGCCGTACCGCGAGACGGAGGCGATGCTCGACGGGTCGGACGCGATCGCGGACTGGCCGCTGCTCAATGCCATGGTGAACGTCGCGTCGGGTGCCTCCTGGGTTTCCATTCACCACGGGGGTGGGGTCGGCATGGGGCGGTCCATCCACGCGGGGCAGGTGACGGTCGCCGATGGCACGAAGCTGGGCGGGGAGAAGATCCGCCGGGTGCTGACGAACGATCCCGGGATGGGTGTCATCCGGCACGTGGACGCCGGGTACGACATCGCGGAGTCCGTGGCCGAGGAGCGGGGTGTGCGGGTTCCTCTGCGTGAGGGTGACGACGCGTGAGTTTCCTGAGTCAACCCCTACGCCGCCATGGGTGTGTCGGAGGCC
>CBFHCJ010000573.1:0-4794 GCA_965654005.1 uncultured Streptomyces sp.
CCCGCTGAAGCATGGTGCAGAAGGCTACGGTCCGACCTTTCGCCACCAGGACCGACAGGGAACAACGCCCAGGGAGGGAGGAGTCTGGTGACCCGGGTGATCGACCCGGAGCGTGTTCCTCGATCCGATCGCCTTCTCCGCCACCCCGACCCGCCACCTGCTTCCCCCGCCCGCGACCGGGCAGCGCAACGACGTAATCCGCGCCTGGCTCGACGATGCACAGGACGCTATGGCGGATCGGGGTGTATCAGGGAGCGGCGTCGGGTGCGGCGCAAGGTGCTGGAGCGCCCCGACAGTGGGTTTCTGTCGGGGCCCCCGCCCCCCGCCGCGCCGGCGGCCCATGTCAGGGCGGCACCGCCGCGACGTGCCGTGCCAGGCGTCGCAAGTCTGCCAAGATCCGCCTGACCGGCGAATTGACCCAAGGCCGTCACTTCGGACCAAGGCCACCCGCAGTGCGGGCAGTCCGCCCGCCGCGCTCGCCGTGGTCTTCAAGTTCGCCGAGTCCGCCCAGGCCCGCTGACCCGCGATCAGCGCACCGCATCAGGTCGCCCTCGTCCGCGCCGGAGCCCGACTCGAGAACGGCCACCTCGTCGAACGCCCGGAGGCCGCAGTGGCCTGAGCAACCTCAACCGATCCACAACTCCTGACAATTGCTCGTTTTCCCCATGTCCGGCATCGCGCCGCGCACCAGTCGGCGTATACAAATGGAGAGCCGCATGCACCCGTCCACGTCCGAAACGTCTCCGCCCGGTGACGAGAAGCGATCGGCCCCGGCCGTCGTCGCGCTCTGCATGGTCGTCACCGTGATCGAGGGATACAACCTCATCGTGTACGGCTCCGTGGTCCCGCTTCTGCTCAAGGACACGTCGCTGGGGGTGACCGACCAGGAAACCGGCGTGGTCGGCGGCCTGGTGTACATCGGGGCCCTGCTGGGAGCAGTCCTGGCACCGTTGATCGCCGAGCGCACGAACAGGAAACGCGTCCTGATCGTGGCGATCGGCCTGTTCGCCCTCGGGGGCGTGCTGACGGCGGCTTCGGTCGATGTCACGACGCTGGCGGGGGCCCGTTTCGTCACGGGTGCCGGCGTCGGCGGTGCGCTGACCACCGCGATGACCGTGGCCCGCAACAGCGCCGGTTCACGGCGCGGCTCCCTCGTGGTGACCGTCACGATGGCCGGCATTCCGCTCGGAGGCGTGGTGGCCGCGCTCCTGGCCGTCCCCGTCCTGCCGGCGTTCGGCTGGCGGCCGATGTTCCTCGTGGGCGCGGTGATGGCGCTGGCCATCCTGGCCACCGTGGCGGTGATGCACATCCCCGAGGACACCCCGCAGGAGAGGGCCGCGCGTACCTGGTCGGGCCGCGAGAAACTCCAGGCGCTCTTCGCAGGGCGCGGCTGGGTGGTGGCCTGCATCGTCGCGGCGTGCGCGGTGGCCAACATGGTGGCCTGGCAGGGCCTCAACGTATGGGCGGCCCAGGCGATGACCGACCTGGGCTACTCGCTGCGTGCCTCGCTGCTGTTCACCTTCGCCCTTACCGGGGCCGCAGTGCTGGGCTCCTTCGCCAGCGCCTGGGCCGCGGACAGGTACGGTTCGGCGCGCCTGGCGGTCGCCACCGGAGCATGCACCGTGATCGGCATGGCGGGCGCGCTTCTGCTGCCGCAGTCCGTTGCCACCACCGCTCTGTGCGTGTCGCTGATGGGGATCGGAGGACACTCCACCATGAACCTCGTACACGCCACGACGTCCGACATCTATCCGCTGCCCGCTCGTGCGGCTGCTCTGGGCTGGTCGAACGCCACCGCGTTCATCGGCGCCTTTTTCGGTCCCACGGTGGGCGGTGCGGCGATAGCTGCCGGAGGGGCCCGAGGACTGTTCACCGCCTTCGGCGCCGCCGCGACCGTCTGTCTTGCCGCGCTGTCGGCGCTCTTCCTGGCGGACAGGTCCTTCGAGCACGGCAGCTTCCGCCAGCCGGTCAGCGAGAGCGGTCAGGCCCCAGACGGCGAGTTGTCGGTGTCCGCCTGAGGCCGCCTGCCGCCGGAGCCGGGTTCCATCCGGCTGCTGATGGGCCCGCCCTTATGCGGGCCATCAGCCGACGTAGCTCTGCCTGACTCCGGGACGTGGACGTAGTGGTCGACGAGGCGGAGCAGTGCCCGGAGTACGGCGCTGGGGCGGCGGGTGGAGGGCGTGGCGGCGTAGAACGGCCAGTGCAGCGTGGGGTCGGCCAGGGGGAGTACGGCCAGGTGCGGATCGAGCTCGGGTGTGGCGAAGGACGGCATGACGGCGACCCCGAGGCCTTGGCGGACGAAGTCGGCTGCGGTGCGGACGTCGGTCACTTCGATGCTGACGTGGCGCTGCAGGCCGGCCGCGGTCAGGTGGTGGTCGACGATGGCACGGTTGCCGTATCCCACGGGTGAGTCGACGAAGGGCTCGTCGGCCAGGTCGGCCAAGGCAACGTCATGCCCTTGTGCAAGGGGGTGGTCGGCGGGCAGGAGGGCGAGCATCGACACGGACGCGAGCGTCCTGACGGTCAGGCCGGGCGGCGGAGCGCCGGGGAAGGACAGGAAGGCTGCGTCCAGCGTGCCCTCCACCAGGGCTTGGGCCAGCCCGGCCGAGCCGCTGGGCGCCGCATGGAGCCGGATGGTGACGTCGGGGTGGTCGGCGTGGAACCGTCCGATGAGCGCGGGCAGGTCCAGGATGCCGACAGAGGTCAGGGTTCCGAGGGTGAGGGTGCCGCGCAGGCCGCCGCGTACCTGGTCGACGGCGTCGCGTGCCGCCTGCGCCGCGGCCAGGGTCGTACGGGCCTCTGGGAGCAGAGCCGCTCCTGCGTCGGTGAGAGCGACGCGCTTGGACGTGCGGTCGAACAGCGGAAGGCCGAGTTCGCGTTCCAGGCTGCGGATGGCGGCGGACAGGCCGGACTGGGCAACGTGCAGGCGGCGCGCGGCCCGGGTGAAGTTCAACTCTTCCGCGACGGTGACGAAGTACTCGAGGTGACGCAGTTCCACATTCGAACTATCGCATTCGGTGATTGATTCCAGCAAGAACATGTGTTGGACGTGATTGCTGCCCTGGGGTGACGCTCGCTTCAGCACATCGATTGTTGGGAGCAGTTCATGTCTGTTACTTCTACGGGGAGTACGGGGAGTACGGGGAGTACGGGGAGTACGGGGAGTACGGGGAGTACGGGGAGTACGACGGATCCCCGGCCCTCATCCGGTCGGCACGCCGCCGACACCCGGGCGGTGGGTCATGGCGCAGGATTCTGGGTCGTTGCTGCCGCGTTCCTGACCACCATGGCGTTTTCGACCGTGCCCACTCCGCTGTGGGCGTTCTACCAGCGGCAGGACGGCTTCTCCACGTTCATGGTGACCGTGGTGTTCGCTGCGTACGCGCTCGGCGTAGTGGTCAGTCTCTTCCTGGCCGGGCATGTCTCCGACTGGCTGGGGCGTCGGCGGGTCCTGCTTCCGGCGGTCCTACTCGAAGCGGTGTCCGCGGTGGCCTTCCTGACCTCCACGTCACTGCCTGTGCTGATCCTGGCCCGGGTCGTCTCCGGGCTGGGCATCGGTATGATCACGGCCACGGCCACCGCGCACCTGGCCGAGCTGCACATGAAGGCGCGGCCTGGAGTCGGCCGGGCTCGGTCCGACCTGGTGGCCACGGCCGCCAACCTGGGCGGTCTTGCGCTGGGGCCGCTGGTGTCCGGACTGCTCGCACAGTATGTCTCCAACCCGTTGCACGTGCCCTACCTGGTCTTCGTCGTCCTGCTGATCCTCAGCGCCGTCGGCGTTGCCCTGGTTCCCGAGACGGTCGAGATGGCCGAGGAGCGGCCCCCGTACCGGCCGCAGCGGGTCACGGTCCCCGCCGCCTCGCGCGGGCTCTACTTCGCGGTGGCCGCCGGGGCCTTCGCCGCCTTCTCACTGCTGGGACTGTTCACCTCGCTGGCGCCCGGATTCGTCGCCGGCACCATGCACCACCCCTCGCGCGCCCTGGCCGGCCTGGTGGCCTTCCTCGTCTTCGGCGCTGCCGCGGCAGCGCAGATCGTGCTCGCCCGCCTGGCAGTACGCCGGCAGCTGAGTACCGGGCTTGTCCTGATGAGCGTCGGCATCATCGGCGTGACGGCCGCGGTCTGGGACTCGAACCTCGCCCTCTTCCTGGTCACCGGTGTCATCAGCGGCGCCGGGGCGGGGATCCTGTTCAAGGGGTCGGTCTCCATGGTCGTCTCCCTCGCCCCTCTCCACGCTCGCGGTGAGGCCCTGGCCGGGCTGTTTCTGGCCGCCTACGTCGGCCTGGCAGTGCCTGTTCTGGGAGTGGGCGTGGCCACGCAGTTCGTCAGCGCCAAGGCCGCCCTGCTCGGCTTCACCGCCGCGCTGATCGCCGTGAACGCCGCAGTCAGCACCAGCCTGCTGCGTCGCCCGTGAGCAATGCATCGCCGCGGCTGCCGGAGATGCGCTTGGGGGGCCGGGCGTGGTCACGGGAGATCACCCGTCCAGCGTCGAACTCTGAACAGGCGGGGGCTGGGGATTCCGGTTCGCGGACGGCTCGACGACTCGACGAAGGGAGCGGCTGCCACGGCAGCTTCGCGGTGCGCTCGGGTTGCGCCGCCATGACGTAGCGCATGGCAGTCGGTTCCACGATGCCGATCAACCGCATCAACCGCATCAACCGCAGTGGATCGGCCGTCTCGCAGGCCTCTTGAGGGCCCGGTGTCCATTTTGCGGACGATAGTCCGCAAAATGGAGTCTTAGGGGCCGCGAGACGGATGTCAGGTCTCGGGTGAGGGGATCATGTGACGGGTAGCCGC
>CBFHCJ010000574.1:0-4787 GCA_965654005.1 uncultured Streptomyces sp.
TCGCTCCCGCTGACCCCGCTGCGCGTGGTCACGATCCTGGGCATGGTGTCGGTCCAGGTCGCCCTGGTCTGCGTATGGCGGCTGGTGACGATGGTGCGACGCGGAACCGTGTTCTCCCACGCCGCCTTCCGGTACGTGGACGGCGTGATCGGCGCGATCGTGACGGCTGCGCTCGTGTGGTTCGCGGTCACGGTCATCAATGCGCCGGGCCAGCGGGCCGACCCGGGCGTCACCGTCATCATGGGCGGGGTCGGCGTGGCCATCCTGGGGGTCGCGCTCATCGTGCTCCTGCTGCGGATGCTGCTCGCCCAGGCCGTCGCGCGCGACGTCGAAGCGGCGCAGATGCAGGCCGAGTTGGACGAGGTGATCTGATGCCGATCGCCGTCGACATCGACGTGATGCTGGCCAGGCGGAAGATGTCCGTGGGCGAGCTCGCGGACCGCGTAGGGATCACACCCGCCAACCTGGCGGTACTCAAGAACGGCCGCGCCAAGGCGGTGCGCTTCGCGACGCTCGCCGCGCTCTGCGAGGTGCTCGAGTGCCAGCCGGGCGACCTGTTGCGCTGGGAGGCCGAGCACGCCGCGGGCGGATGACGCGCCCCAGGGCGGACGTGAAAACGCCTGGCACCACCGGCCCCTGACACGGGCACGTGGACCGTATGGACGTGGATCACGATCACCCGCAGCACCGTCCCGACCCCGCTGGGTGGATTCCGGTTGCCCTGCACCGCGGCCATCAACGAGTGGCTGTGATCGCCAGCATCACATTCACGCCGCCGACTCGCGCACCTGCGCCACGATGATCACGTTCCCGTACAGGTCTGCCAGGTGCAGCGACCGGCTGTCGGCGTCTTCCCGTTGCCCCACGGCAGCGGCTCGGTCCCCCACGTCTCGGCCAGCTCTCCCACGAGCGCGAGGCCGCGCCCGCTCTCGCGCTCCGGGTCCGGCTCCCTGCGCACCGGCGGCACCTTCGAGAAGTCCACGACGCCGAGACGCACCCGCGCGGAGCCGGGGCGGTCGATGACGACCTGGATGGACTCCCGCCGGGCGTGCTGGACGGCGTTGGATACCAGCTCGGAGATGATCAGGGCTCCGTCCTCGGCCAGGTCGTCCAGGCCCCAGACAGATAGGGCGACTCGCACCAGGCGCCGGGCGATTGCGGCGCTCTCTGGCTCGCGCGGCAGGGTTTCGCTGTACCCGGGGTGCCCGGTCGGGCGGGCCCGCGTTGTAGGTTGCGGCATGTCGGTCTGCTTCCTCAGATCGGCCAAGCCCCGGGGCCGGTCGCACGGCCGCCGGGGCGCTGTCCGCTCATGTAAGCGACATGCCAGGAATGCTGACAGGGGCGCAACATCCCACTTTTACCACGCTATTCGCTGACCCCCAGAAACTCCGCCAACGGCCGTAGCCCCGGTGGGCGGTTGGGGAGCGTCCACAGGTCACGCACAATCGCCACGGCCAAGGTGTGGTGCTGCATCCACGTCGGCGCCACCCTGCGCAGGGACTCCAGGTTCTTCACCGCCCCGACGGCGTCCCCGATGTCTGTGTGGGCCCGGGCCACGTCCAACAGCAGCCACGTCCGCCAGGACGGCGGGGTGTCCTTGCTCAGCCGCATACCCTTGGCCAGCGCCAAGGCGTCCTGCGGGTGTCCGTACTGGACTGCGAGCCGGACGCGTTCGATACGGACCGACGACGGGCTGAAAACACTGACCATGCGGTTGTCGCCGCTGTCGGGCAACTTCGAGACCTGGGCGGCTTCCTTCTCCGCCGTCTCCATCATCGCCGCCGCGCGCTCATAGTCGCCGCTTCGCGCGGCCGACGTGGCGGCACTCATGGTCAGCGCGCCCCATACCTTCAGGCCGTCGGCCGTGTCGGTATGGCCTGCGTTCGCCATGTCGTCGGCGGCACGGAGTGCGATGCTCAGTGCGTCTTCCAGGCGCCCTTGCCGCTGGTAGGTCCACGCGGTGGAATTGACGATCATCGGTAGAAGCAGCGGATCGGAGGACTGTCCCGCAGCGTCTATGGCACGCTCCAGGCTCGTCAGGGCAAGGTCCGTCTTGCCCATCCGCACGGCAACATGTCCGGCGAGCTGAAGCGCCTTCCCCAGGGCTGCGAATCCGGCCCTGCCGTCGTCGTCATCGCCCGAGGCCGTGGCGGTGCGCGCATCCGAGAGCAAGTCCGGCAGCGCCTTCATCACCCTGTCGAACTCGGCGGCGTGGTACTGCGTCCAGCCGTCCGCCTCTGCTCACGGAGACGGTCCAGCGAGAAGTCAGGCCCTGGCGGCTCCGGCTCCGGCCCCCAGAGCACGGGCATGATGGCGCGGCGCACCGCTACGAATCGCGGTCCGTCGTTCTCGCCTGTGGAGGAAACCGCAGGCGGGTCACCCAGAAGCGTGGTCAGCTCCACGCCGAGGCCGTTCGCCAACGCGTGCAATGTGGGGAGGCGTGCCGAGTGCTTTCGCCCCTGTTCGAGCTGACGGATCACATCGACGGACACACCGGAGCGCTCGGCCAGCTCTTCTTGCGTCAGGGAGGCCAGACGACGCAAGCGGCGCAGGGTCCGTCCCAGGTCTTCGTTTGCCACGCTGCCACGGTACGCCGTCACGACTGGGGGAAGAGCGCTGATGGCACCGCCCGCAGCCGCGCTTTGCGGGGCGTGAGCGCCGACAGCGAGGTTGCGTCAAGTGGTCGTGCCGCGTCGTGCTGGTGGTCCGCACCCCGGGAGGCGTGTCGCTGGGCATCAGCCTCTCGCGTGCTGTAGCGCCTTGATGGTTCATCGTTCCGTCTCCAGGCTGCTCCGATGGGCAGCCGAGTTCATCCCATAGGAGGAAGTTTCCTCTCGTCTCCGGTCGAGTCCGGGTCAGTAACTCGAAACTGGTCCGGGATGCGGCGATCGCATGATCGAGCCAGGTGCGTCCCGCACGCAGATGAAGGAGATTTCCGTGCTCACCGGAAAATTTCGCCTCACCGTCATTGCCGCGCTCGCATCCCTGATGATTGGGGGCGTGTCGGCCCCGATGTCAGCTGCGTCCGTTCGAGACGGTGGTGGAGACGGTGCGGTGCCGGGCATCGCGCCATCCGGCTCCGACGGGACCGCGGTCTATCTGGACGCCGCCGGTAGGGTGATGGACATGGATGGAGCCAAGGGCTCGGACACAACCCGGGAAGCCGCGGCACTCGGTTGTACCCCGGTCAGCGGGAGGGACAACCCTCACCGATCCGGCACTGGGGTGGCGGCGTCCGGTCACGGGTGGTGGAAGAAGGGGAACTGCAGCAACGACCGCGCCAAGGTGTTCAACTGCCTGTACGAGTGGTACACGGACAACACCTGGCGTCAGCAGGCATGTTCAGAGACCAAGACGCTCAAGCCCGGTGGCGGGAGCACTCATCGCACGGCGGCCCGCCGCGACTGCCGCGGTACCCAGCGGACGTCGTGGCGCAACCACGTGGACGTCGACGTGATCGGCGAGATCGACACCGGCGAGAAGCCGATGAACCAGGCTGAGGTGAACTGCCGAGTGTACTGAGGGATACTGCTGACTACCCCTCCAGGGGCACGCCGTTGAAGTCACAGCTGAGCATGGGAGGGCGACATGTCGGAGCAGGGTGCCACCGCGCAGCCGGGCATTGCGCCCACCGCTCGTCGCACCGCGGGAACCATGTTCGCCGCCCTCTACGGTGAGCTGGTCCCACACGCGTGGCACGATCCCGAGTCGGAGCACGACGCCTACCAGTTGTTCCACCAGCGATCGCTCGCAATGGGCTGGCTCGACGACCGGGCGGGCGCCGCGGAAGGGGATGCCTCCGGTGGGCGCACGCTCGTCGCGCCGGGGCTGTGGGCCATGAACGACGCGGGTTGGAGCCACCCCCTCGCCGCTCCGGCGTCGAACCTGATCTCATGGTTCCAGGTCGAGGCGAGCGCGGTGGCCGGCGACCGGCCGCTCCCTGTGCAGCCGTTCCTGCGCTGCGCGCAGGACACGACACAGCGGATCGGCGCCGTGCGTCTCACCGCGGTCCAGGTCCTTCTGCCGGTGCAGGGCATCGACGCCTCGGCTCGCCCGCCCTACGCGATGGTGCCGTCCATGCAGACGCCCGACTGGTTCGGCGAGTACGACCCACGGGCGCGCGCGTCGGTGAAGGTCCGCATCGACAGCGGCCGCGACCCGTCGATCCCCGCGGTGGCGCCGCGGCTCGCCCGCTGCCTCAGCCACCTGGACCAGAACGTGTTCGCGGGTGGAGCCGGCGACGACGTCCCCCCGGGCGACTTTCCGGCGCCGCCGTTCGACGACCGTTTCTGGAACGGCCCTCCCCGGCACGGCATGACACTCTCCGGCGAACTGGCGGAGTGGTCCTGCGACGCGGTCGGCTGGCTGGCCGAGACCGTAGCCGACTCGGCCGCCCACCTCGGCATCCGTACCCCACTGCTGCTCACCGCCGCGCGGGCCTGACCGCCCGGCGGGTTTCAGCGTAGGGGACCGTCGGCCTTCCATGACCATGCTCCGCCTTCACCGCGAGGAATAGCGGTGTAGGCGGAGCATGGTCGGTAGGGCGGCTCGTGGTTCGCACGTTCTCAGGCGAGTCGCGGCGTGGGCCGGTCACTCGGACCTGGGCCTCACCAAGAGGACGTACGTGCACCGCGATCCGCAGTCGTTGAAGGCCGGTTCGGACAAGCCGACCGAACTGCTCGGCTGACCTTGATCAACAGGGTTCGTGAGATTGGTGAGGCGGCGCCCCTGGAATCGAGTAGGAGGGACGGGTCGCCCGTCCCTCCTCTCACACCACCGGACATGCG
>CBFHCJ010000575.1:0-4773 GCA_965654005.1 uncultured Streptomyces sp.
ACGGCGAAGTCCTGCCCGGAGTGGGTCGACGCCCACCTGCTGCCCGTCTGGGCGTAGCCCGCGGTGAGCTTGTACTTCTTGACCGGGGCGACCCATGAGGGCGCCTTCTTCGCGGCCTTCTTGACGGCTGCGGCCTGCTCGGCGGACTTCTCAGCGGCCTGGGCGGTGGCCGAGCCGGGCAGCGCGGAGGTGTTCTTGCCGGTTTCCGCAGCCACCGCGGTGCCCACGCCGAGCACCGCCGACGCTCCGAGGCCGACGGCTATGACGGCAGCCCGAGTACGGAGCAGGGACGAGCCGGGATTGTGGGAGCGAGTGCGCTGGGACATTCGGGATTACCTCCGGGCATGAATGGACCCGGCACACAAGCCACATGCCGGGCGGGCCACCCCTTGGTACCCGCGCTCTCTCCATTACTCAAAGGGCCGTTCTACTAGTCAGGGTCGTAGCCGGGCGCTTGGATCTCGACCTCTTCGGCACGTATGACCCCTGTGGCTAAATCGCACCAAAACGACCATCGGGCCACCCTCGACGAAGAGGTTTACCTGCACTTCACAAGCGGCACATAACGCCCATCAGGCCGCCTTTCCGCCGATCGGGACCCCGACGCCCAGACCGCCGCCCAAGCTGTGGGATGAAAACACCTCCTTTTACCGCAATCTTCGCTACTACTCCGCCTAGTAAGAGTCAATCCGTCTGTGTGGCACATCACCGGACGGCAAGATCCGACAACCCTGGAATGTGACGCGCGCGCCGATGCGCATGGCCGCTGGGCGCCGTCGGCTACGGCCCGGCAGTCGCTGGCCTTGCGGAGCGCCTGAGCTGCAACAGCCGAGGCGGTCCCTGGTCAGCGCCTGCCACACCGCCGACCAGGCACGCCGGGCTGACGGCGCCGCCGTCGTCTGCCGCACCATCGAAACCAGCGGCGAACGCGACCGATGAACCGTGCCCCGTGAACATGGCAACGTCCCTGCAGACCAGAAAAAGGGACACGGCCGTCGGCCGCTTCCCGCTCGCGGAGTCGATGACCGCAAGAGGGCCGTCAAGCACCCCTCACCTGCCATCGCAAGGGACCCGGTCTGCCTGTCCAGTGCAGGCGCGGGCACCGCGGCGGTCGTTCCGCCGGGTGCCGCGGCAGCAATCAGCATCGCCTCGCAGGCGGCCCGCGTCTGGCGGAAAGCGGCCGCGGCAGCCTGCAGGCCAGGTCCTACGGCCTTGAGCCCAGACCATCTGTCCGCCTTCGAGCATTCCCGCTGGACGGCACTCGGGCCCAGCTGACCGCTGCGGCGGCGCGCCGGGCCCGAGCCCGTACGGTTGTGCTGTCGGTCAGTTCTCCAGGTTGACCGAACGGGCCGAGGTGGCGCCGATCTCCTGGGCGATCTCGCTGAGAACGTCGGTCGGGGCGTTGTTGTCGACGTTCAAGACCACGAGAGCCTCACCGCCGAGGGCGGCCCTGGAGACCTGCATGCCGGCGATGTTCAGGTTCGCCTCGCCGAGAACGCGGCCGACGGTGCCAATGACACCGGGGCGGTCGGCATAGTGCAGGAAAACCAGGTGGTTGGCCATCGCCAGGTCGATGTCGTGGTTACCCACCGACACGATTTTCTGGATGTGCTTGGGGCCGACAAGGGTGCCGGAGACCGAGATCTCCTCGCCATCTGCGAGTGTGCCGCGCACGGTCACCATGTTGCGGTGGTCCGGGGATTTGGAGCTGGTGGTGAGGCGGACCTCGACGCCGCGCTCCTGCGCGAAGAGTGGGGCGTTCACGTAGGACACGGTCTCGTCGACGACGTCCTGGAAGACGCCCTTGAGTGCGGAGAGTTCGAGCACCTTGACGTCGTGCTGGATGATCTCGCCGTACACCTCGACGTCGAGCCGGACGGCGACCTCGCCCGCCAGGGCGGTGAAGATCCGGCCGAGCTTCTCGGCGAGCGGCAGCCAGGGCCGTACGTCTTCTTCGATGACGCCGCTTTGCACGTTGACCGCGTCGGGGACCAGCTCGCCCGCGAGCGCGAGCCGGACGGAACTGGCGACGGCGATGCCCGCCTTCTCCTGCGCCTCGTCCGTGGAGGCGCCGAGGTGCGGAGTGCACACGACCTGGTCGAACTCGAAGAGCGGGGAGTCCGTGCAGGGCTCCTGCGCGTACACGTCCAGGCCCGCGCCCGCGACCCGGCCCTCCTTCAGCGCGTTGAACAGCGCCTGCTCGTCGACGATTCCGCCGCGCGCGGCGTTGACGATCCGGACGTGCGGCTGGACCTTGTGCAGCGCCTCCTCGCCGATCAGACCCAGCGTCTCGGGGGTCTTGGGCAGGTGCACGGTGATGAAGTCGGAGACCTCGAGCAGCTCGTCCAGTGAGAGCAGCTTGACGCCCATCTGCGCCGCCAGCGCGGGCCGTACGTACGGGTCGTAGGCGACGATTTTCATGCCGAAGGCGGACATGCGCTGGGCGACCAGGACACCGATGCGGCCGAGGCCGACGACGCCGAGGGTCTTCTCGCTCAGCTCCACGCCCGTGTACTTGCTGCGCTTCCACTCGCCGTTCTTCAGGGCGGTGTCGGCCTGCGGGATGTTGCGGGCCGTGGCGATCAGCAGGCCGCAGGCGAGCTCGGCGGCCGTGACGATGTTGGACGTGGGGGCGTTGACGACCATCACGCCGGCCTGGGTGGCGGCGGATACGTCGACGTTGTCCAGGCCGACACCGGCGCGGGCGACGACTTTCAGTTGCTTGGCCGCGGCGATGGCCTCGGCGTCGACCTTGGTCGCGCTGCGCACGAGGACCGCGTCGACGTCGGCGATCGCCGGGATGAGCTCGGCTGGGTCGGCGCCGTTGCAGTGCCGGATCTCGAAGTCCGGACCGAGTGCGTCAACGGTGGCGGGCGACAGCTCTTCAGCGATCAGTACGGCGGGTTTCGGGCTCACGGTGGTCTTCAGTCCTTACCTATTGCTTGGGGGACGGCCGTCTCGGCGGCCGAAGGCAGTGGCTTGCGGTGTGGGTCTGCGGGTGCCGGAGGATGCGGCCGGCATGGAGACGTGACGTGGTGCCGCGCCCGTGCACGGGACGACGGCGGCGGCGCCATGCGCGACTACGTCCTGACGTTGCCGGGCCAGGTGGCCGTGGCACGGACGGGCAGCGCCTCGCGGTGCTTGTGTCCGTGGGCGCACGCGTCGGCCGGTCGCGCCCAACGATCAACGTGGGCGTGGCCGGCTGGAGGGGACGGAACCGAACTCGTCCGCCCCCTCCAGCACAGGACGACGTGTTATGCGGTCGCAGGCTCTGGCTGCGCCTCGCGCACCGGTGGCGCCAGGCGGCCCGTGCGGTGCAGTCCGTAGAGGGCGGCCGCGCAGGCGAGACCGAGTGCGAACAGCGCCACCCACGGCAGTGCGGACATTCCGGCGGCCCGGGCGGCGTCGAGCGCGGCACCCGTCAGCAGGTTTCCGAGGGTGATGCCGATGCCGCAGATGGTGTTGTACAGGCCGTAGTGGGTGGCGACGAGGCGGTTGCCGGAGAGGCGGACGATGGTGTCCATCTCGAACGGGTACGCGATCATCGTGCCGATCGCGAGGAGCAACGCGGACAGCGCCGGTGGCACGGCCGCGAGCAGCCACAGCCCCACCCCACCCTCCGGCACCGGGACCGCGGTGGCCACCAGCAGCGGAACAAACCCCAGCCCCATGATCAGCAGCCCCCAGGTCAGCGCGCGACCCGGTTCCATGCGGGCCTTGCACCAGGCGGTCACCTTGGTCTGGAAGAGGATGGTGCTCAGGCCGGAGACGGCGAACAGCGCCGCCACCGCCGCCGTGCCGAAAGTCCCGTCGCCGCCGAGGCGCCGTACCTCCAGCGGCAGGGCGAGATAGACCTGGAACTGCATGACATAGAAGCCGATCATGGCAACCGAGAACAGCAGGAACGGCCGGTTGGACACGATGCCCCGCCACTGGGACAGCACGCCCTCCTGGTCCTGTCCGCGCTTGGCGTCGTCGCCCCGGCGGGCAGGCAGGGCCCGGATCTGGACGACGCTCAGCAGCGCGAAGATCCCGGCCGCGACAAGGCACGTGACGCGGAAGCTCACACCGGTCAGCAGCATGCCCACCAGCGGGCCGAGCAGGATCCCGGCCTGGTAGAAGACGTTGAACAGCGCGAATGCCTCGACCCGGCGTTCACCCGCGTCCGCCGCGACATAGGCTCGTACGGCGGGATTGAACAGCGCCCCGGCCAGCCCCGTCGCCGCCGAAGCGGCCAGCAGGGCGGGTACGGACTCCACGAGTCCGAGAGTCGCGAAGCCGACGATGCGCAGCACCAGCCCGGCGATGATCATGGGCTTGTAGCCGAGCCGGTCGGCCAGCGTTCCGCCGAGCAGGAACATGCCCTGCTGGCTGAAGTTGCGTACGCCGAGGATCAGCCCGACCAGCCAGCCCGCCAGCCCAAGGGGCCCTGCCAGATGCGCGGCCAGGTACGGCATCAGCATGTAGAAGCCGAGGTTGATGGTGAACTGATTCACCATCAGCAACTGGACGCTGCGTTCGTAGGAACGAACCTGGGCGATGGTCGTCCTCACCGGTTGCCCTCCGCGCGCACGTCGGCGTCGTCAAGCTGCTCGGCAACGTCGCTGTCCGCGGACGCCCCGGCTTCCGCGTCGTATGCGTCCAGCGGACCGGCCATGTCGGACCGCGGCTCCGAGTCCGCCAGCGTGAGCGGGTCGATGACGTTTACACACCGCGTCCACCGGGTGACCACCTACACGTCCAGGCGGCCGATCAACTCCGGATCGGGTGCGG
>CBFHCJ010000576.1:0-4764 GCA_965654005.1 uncultured Streptomyces sp.
CGGACGGAGGGATCCGGCGGTTGATACCGGGGCGGGTTGGGGCCGGGACGGGGGTCGGAGACCGGGTGCTCGGGGCGGGAGTTCGGGGTGAGGCCGGGGATCCGGCCGTCGGGCCTGGCTTCAGGGGCTCGGCTGGGAACTGGAGGTCGATGGAACAAGACTCGGGTGTGGAGCAGGGATGCGTGTCGTGGCGCGGGCCGTAAAGGGCTCCGGTGCTCGTGCGACCGGGTGAGGGCTCCGACGGTCGCCCATGAGATCCGGTGATCGAGCTTGCGGGTGAGGCCGGGCCGGAGTCGGTGTGGGCACGGGTCGCTCAGAGGCAGTTGCCCCAGCCCGCCCGCCTCACATCCGGATACCAGCCTCGCGCAGACGTGGCCCTCACGTCTCGTCCGACCCCGCCAGACGGCCGAACTCGCGGTCCTGTGGCGGAGGTGGGGAGGCCACGTCGAGGCCGTAGTGGTGGTAGAGCTGCAGCTCCTGTTCGGGGGACAGGTGGCGTCCGACGCCGAAGTCGGGGGCGTCCTTGATCAGGGAGCGCTCGAAGGGCACGTACAGAGCGCCCTCGACCAGCTCGCTGGGCTCCAGTGGGACGAACGCGTCCCTGCTGAACAGGCCCGTTCGTATGGCCGCCCACTCCGGCGCACCCGTCGCGTCGTCGAGGTAGACCTCGTCGATCGTGCCGATCTTGTTCCCATTGCGGTCGAAAGCCTTGCGGCCGATCAGATTCCGCGGATCGATCTCGGTCTTCACGGTCCCTCCAACTGGTCGCAACTCATTCGCAAGCACTACAAGCACTAGAGCGAGCACTACAAGCGCTACAAGCAAGCACTACAAGCAAGCACTACAAGCACTACAAAAGAGCACATTCGGGGTGGCGGCCACTCGAACGTTCGCTGGTTGTCCCCGCTGGTAGGCTGGCAAACGGCCGCTGACCCCGTGCGGGAGAGTCCACCGGAGCGATCCGGGGGCGCCGAAGGAGCAAACCCTCCCCGGAATCTCTCAGGCCCACGTACCGCACAGACGAGGCCACTCTGGAAAGCAGGGCGGGTGTCGACGGCTTCCGCTCTCACCGACGGTGAAAACCGGAGCGCCTTCGGGCGACCGGTGAAGCTCTCAGGTCGAGATGACAGAGGGGGAGGCCGTCGGGGTACCCGAGCCGTGGTGCCCCTCGAAGGTCGCGTCAGACCAGGAGGCCTCCGCAATGACCGCCCATCGCATTCCGATCTCCGAGCTCGAGCAGGGCACGCCCTTCGAGCAGCGCCACATCGGGCCCGACCAGGAGGCGCGGGCCAAGATGCTCGCGCAGGTCGGCTACGGCTCGCTCGACGAGCTCACCGCCGCCGCGGTCCCGGATGTGATCAAGAACACCGATGCCCTGGACCTGCCGGGCGCGCGCACCGAGGCCGAGGTGCTGGCCGAGCTGCGTTCCCTCGCCGACCGCAACCAGGTGCTCGATTCGATGATCGGGCTCGGGTACTACGGCACCTTCACCCCGCCCGTCATCCTGCGCAACGTCATGGAGAACCCCGCCTGGTACACGGCTTACACGCCGTACCAGCCGGAGATCTCCCAGGGGCGGCTCGAAGCCCTGCTGAACTTCCAGACCATGGTCGCCGACCTCGCCGGCCTGCCCACCTCCGGTGCCTCCCTGCTCGACGAGGGCACGGCCGCCGCCGAGGCGATGGCGCTGTCCCGGCGCATGGGCAAGAACAAGAAGGGCCTGTTCCTGGTCGACGCGGACGCCCTGCCACAGACCATCGCCGTGATCGAGACCCGCGCCGAGCCGACCGGCGTCGAGGTCGTCGTCGCCGATCTCAGCGCCGGCATCCCGGCCGAGATCGCCGAGCGGGAGATCAACGGCGTACTGATCCAGTACCCGGGCGCCTCCGGCGCCGTACGCGACATCAAGCCGGTCATCGAGCAGGCCCACCAGCTGGGCGCGCTCGTCACCGTCGCCGCCGACCTGCTCGCGTTGACGCTGCTGACCTCGCCCGGTGAGCTGGGCGCCGACATCGCCGTCGGGACGACGCAGCGCTTCGGTGTGCCGATGGCCTTCGGCGGGCCGCACGCCGGATACATGGCGGTGCGCGAGAAGTTCGCGCGCAGCCTGCCCGGCCGGCTCGTGGGCGTCTCCGTGGACGCGGACGGGCACAAGGCGTACCGGCTCGCCCTGCAGACACGCGAGCAGCACATCCGCCGCGAGAAGGCGACGAGCAATATCTGTACGGCTCAGGTGCTGCTCGCCGTGATGGCCGGTATGTACGCCGTCTACCACGGGCCCGAGGGCCTGCGGACCATCGCGCGGCGAACGCACCGGTACGCCGCGATCCTCGCCGCCGGTCTGACGGCGGGCGGAGTCGAGGTCGTCCACGGCGCCTACTTCGACACGCTCACCGTGCGAGTGCCGGGCCGGGCCGACGCCGTCGTCGCCGCCGCGCGCGAGCGCGGGGTCAACCTGCGCCTCGTCGACGCCGACCACGTGTCGATCGCCTGCGACGAGACCACCAGGCGGGCCCAGGTGGGCGCCGTGTGGGCAGCGTTCGGCGTCGAGGGCGACGTCGAAGCGCTGGACGCGACCACCGAGGACGCGCTCCCGCACGCCCTGCTGCGCACCGACGACTACCTCACGCACCCGGTCTTCCAGCAGCACCGCTCCGAGACCGCGATGCTGCGCTACCTGCGCAGGCTCGCCGACCGCGACTACGCGCTCGACCGCGGCATGATCCCGCTGGGTTCCTGCACGATGAAGCTCAACGCGACCACGGAGATGGAGCCGGTCACCTGGCCCGAGTTCGGTCAGCTGCACCCCTTCGCACCCGCCGAGCAGGCGCAGGGCTACCTCACCCTCATCCGGGAGCTGGAGGAACGTCTCGCCGAGGCCACCGGCTACGACAAAGTCTCACTCCAGCCCAACGCCGGTTCGCAGGGCGAGCTGGCCGGTCTGCTCGCCGTCCGCGGCTACCACCGCGCGGGCGGCGACGACCAGCGCACCGTCTGCCTGATCCCCTCCTCCGCGCACGGCACCAACGCCGCCAGCGCCGTGATGGCCGGCATGAAGGTCGTCGTCGTGAAGACCGCCGGGGACGGCGAGATCGACATCGAGGACCTGCGGGCCAAGATCGAGCAGTACCGGAACGAGTTGTCGGTGCTGATGATCACGTACCCGTCCACGCACGGTGTGTTCGAGGAACACGTCGCCGACATCTGCGCCCAGGTGCACGAGGCCGGCGGCCAGGTGTACGTCGACGGCGCCAACCTCAACGCGCTGGTCGGCCTCGCCAAGCCGGGCCACTTCGGCGGTGACGTCTCGCACCTGAACCTGCACAAGACGTTCTGCATCCCGCACGGCGGCGGCGGTCCGGGCATCGGCCCGGTCGGCGTGCGCGCGCACCTGGCACCCTACCTGCCGAACCACCCGCTGCAGCCCGCGGCCGGTCCGGAGACGGGTGTCGGCCCGATCTCGGCCGCCCCGTGGGGCTCCGCGGGCATTCTGCCGATCTCGTGGGCGTACGTCCGGCTCATGGGTGGCGAGGGCCTCAAGCGTGCGACGCAGGTCGCGGTCCTGTCCGCCAACTACATCGCCAAGCGCCTGGAGCCGCACTACCCGGTGCTCTACACCGGTCCGGGCGGCCTGGTCGCGCACGAGTGCATCATCGACCTGCGTCCGCTGACCAAGGCGACCGGCGTGAGCGTCGACGACGTCGCCAAGCGGCTGATCGACTACGGCTTCCACGCGCCGACGATGTCGTTCCCGGTGGCCGGCACGCTGATGATCGAGCCGACCGAGTCCGAGGACCTCGTCGAACTCGACCGGTTCTGCGACGCGATGATCGCCATCCGCGCGGAGATCGAGAGGGTCGGCGCGGGCGAGTGGCCCGCCGACGACAACCCGCTGCGCGGCGCCCCGCACACCGCCGCGGCCCTCGGCGGGGAGTGGAATCACGCGTACAGCCGCGAGGAGGCCGTCTTCCCGGCCGGAGTCTTCGCCGCGGACAAGTACTGGCCGCCGGTGCGCCGTATCGACCAGGCCTTCGGCGACCGCAACCTGGTCTGCTCCTGCCCGCCGTTGGACGCTTACGAGGCGTAATCACCCTCGGAACATACGTCGGGGCCGGTTCGGAGCGTATGTCTCCGGGCCGGCCCCTCGTACATGGGGGCAGCGGGTGCCCCTTGTGCGCGCGCCTCAGGCGGCCGTCATCACCTGGTCGGTGCCCATCGGGCGGTGCGGGGCGATGATCTGGCCGTCGGGCAGAAGCTCACCGGTGTCCTCGAAGAGCAGAACGCCGTTGCACAGCAGGCTCCATCCCTGCTCCGGGTGGTGCGCCACGAGACGGGCGGACTCCCGGTCGGCGGATTCGGCGGTGGGGCACGGTGGCTGATGCTGGCACATGGTGGATGGGATCTTTCGCTCTGTTGTGATGTGTGGGATGACTGTTGTATCTGTCCTGCGGCTCGTCGAGTCGTTCATGGCCGCCCCCCTGTTGGCGATACGTCGCAGTGGAACCCAGTGTTGCCCCATGGGCGTCGATCCGCAGGGATTTCGCCGCACCGCTTCTCGCAGGTTTATGACGCGTCACCCGCGCGGACGGTTCAGTTCCAACTGGAGGGTCACTTCGGGTGGTTCGCATGGTCAAAAGGGGCTAGTCCGTGTGGGCCGACCAGCGCTTTGTCCCTCGTGCGAGCGCGCTGGTACACGAACGAGCGGCGAGGCGCGGGGGTGCTCGACGGCCCGGGTGCGCGACGTGCCCCGCGGCCGTATCCGGC
>CBFHCJ010000577.1:0-4751 GCA_965654005.1 uncultured Streptomyces sp.
CCTCGAGGAGTTCGGCGGTGACCTCGGCGATCGCGTCCACCGCGTGGTCGAACACCTCGCGGTTGTGGGCGGCGGGGGCCCGGAAGCCGGAGACCTTGCGCACGAACTGCAGCGCGGCGGCGCGGATCTCCTCCTCCGTGGCCTCTTCGGGGATGGCGGGCGGGCGGAGCGTCTTGATACTGCGGCACATGGGTCCAGTTTCGCGCCATCTGCCGGCGCACACCCGCCGTCGCCCGAATCGCAGGAATACCGCCGTTCCCGGCCGGATTGTGCAGGGCATGACCAGTGTCGACATCCTCTACCTGGGCGGCCCCACCGCCGTCATCGAGCTGGGCGGCGCGCCTGCTCACGGACCCGACCTTCGACGCCCCCGGCGAGTACCCCATCGGCTCGCGCCGCCTGGTGAAAACGGCCGGCCCCGCGCTCCCGGCGACGGAGATCGCCCCGGTCGACACGGTGCTCCTCTCCCACGACCAGCACCCGGACAACCTCGACACGGCGGGCCGGAGCTACCTCGCCGAGGCCCCGCTGACCCTGTCCACGGCGTCGGCGTACGCCCGCATCGGCGCCCCCGTGCGGGCCCTGCCGTCCTGGGAGCACATGGAGCTCCCGCGCCCCGGCGGCGGCGTGCTGCGCGTGACCGCCGTGCCCGCGCCGCACGGCCCCGAGGGCAGTGAGCCGCTGGTCGGCGAGGTCACCGGGTTCGTCCTGTCCGGTGAGGGGCTGCCGACGGTGTATGTCAGCGGTGACAACGCCTCCCTCGACGTGGTCCGTACGATCGCCGGCCGGGTCGGTCCGGTGGACGTGGCCGTCCTGTTCGCCGGTGCCGCCCGCACCCCGCTCGTCCCGGACGCCCCGCTGACGCTGACGAGCGAGGCCGCCGCCGAGGCGACGTGGATCCTCGGTGCCCGCCATGTCGTACCGCTGCACTTCGAGCACTGGGCCCACTTCAGCCAGGACGGCACCACGCTCACGAAGGCGTTCGCTCAGGCGGGGCTGACGGACCGTCTGCATCTGCTGGAGCCGGGGGCCTCGGTTCGGCTCCAGCCCGTCGACCAGCATCGACCGGCGTCGATCAACGTCGACTCCAAGCGAATGACCCGGGCGAGTCCTTGGGGATCGGCAAGCTCCCCCGAGCACTGAAGGCGCGGGCCGAGGGGCGACGGCTTCCTTTGATCAAGACGACCGTACCGTTCGAGTGAACGGACAGAAGCGGCTCGCGCTCGAAAATCGAACAGGCGTAGCATTACGGCGTGGCTGCGACCTATGACGTTCCGAGCGACCTCCTCGCCGGTCAGGAGGAGCTGCATCAGGTCCGGGCAGAGCTCCTGGCCCTGCTGAAGCGGCTGCCCTGGTCGGTCGAACCGCTGGACGGCTTCACCGACGACACCGGCTGGCGCAAGGTGGAGCGCCCCGCCTCCCCGGGCTGGACCGAGGACGAACAGGCCGAGGTGGAGAAGCTCCGCCGACGGGAGCGCGAGCTCGCCGTGTTCGTCTCCTGCCACCGCTTCTGGGCGGAGGTGGCGACGGAGAACAAGGTGGACGCGCGGATGTGCCTGAAGCACGCGCACGAAAACCAGGACGAGAACGAGGTGGAGTGAAAGGCGAAGACCCCGGCCGCGAACGGCCGGGGTCTCCTTCTGGTGGGCGCGGACGGTTTCGAACCGCCGACATCCTGCTTGTAAGGCAGGCGCTCTACCCCTGAGCTACGCACCCGAGACGAGTCGACAGCCTACCTTGCCCGAGGGGATGTCCTGCAAACCTGTCTCCAGACCTGTCTCCGGATGCCGCCGTTTTGGCGCGCTCGGGGGGTAACCCCACCTCCGTTCCGGGAGCCCGCCGGATCCTCGCCAGGGCCGTGGACGCGTACGGTCGGAACAGCACTTCGGCACTCACGCCGTCGTCATTCACGGCTTCCGGCTTCAGTTCTCAGGGGGACGACATCATGGCTCGTACGGCCGCGCGGACCGGACACACACGGTGGACCGGACGTACACGGCGAACCGGTCGTACTCCGGTGGTCGCGGTCGCAGGGCTCGCCGTGACGCTCGTCGCGACCCTCGCCGCGTGCGGGAACGACGCCGAGGACGACCCGCACCCGGACCACCGTTCCTTCGCCCTGCACGGCCGTACGCTCACCGTCGACTCCGACGACTCGACGCTGGAGATCGTTCCGGCCGATGTGGACAAGGTCCGGGTCACCCGGTGGTTCAGCGGGACGGTCGTGGTCGGCGGGGACCCCCGGGTGACCTGGGCCATGAAGGACGACCGGCTCGTGCTGCGGCTGCACTGCTCGGGCGTCGTCGCGGACTGCTCGGCCCGGCACCGGATCGAGGTGCCGCGCGGAGTCGCCGTCAAGGTCGAGGACGGCGACGGGAGCGTACGGGCGCAGGGCTTCCATGAGGCGCTGAGCATCCGTACGCGGGACGGTTCGGTGCAGGTGACCGACTCCACCGGGCCGCTCACACTGAACAGCGGTGACGGGTCGATCCGGGCGACGGGCGTGGGCTCGCGGCGCGTGTACGCCGAGACCCGCGACGGCAGCGTCCTCCTCGAACTCGGCACCGTCCCCGACCTGGTGGAATCGAGCAGCCGGGACGGCTCGGTCACGGTCGCGCTGCCGCCCGCCTCGTACCGGGTGACCACCCATTCCGACGACGGTTCGGTCAGCGTGTCCGTCCCCAGGGACTCCAACAGCTCCCATGCGGTCGACGCGCGGACGCGGGACGGCTCGGTCACGGTACGGACGGCCGGGTAGGCCCCGGGAAGGCCGGGGCGGCGGCCCGTTTTCGGTACCGCGAGGCGCGAACCGGCGGGCCCGTGTGTTCGTCCTCAACCGGTGGGAGAATGACACCGGGCAGGGCGAATGACAGCACGGGAGAGGGATGTGACGGCGACACCAGCAGAGCCGTACCCGATCGGCGACTCCGCCGGCCTGTGCGGCGGGCGTACCCGCACCTCCACCCGCTACACCCCCACCCGCGACACCCTCACCCTCCTCGCGCTCCCCCTCGTCGCCGCCCTGCTCCTGCCCGGGGCGTTCGCCGGGGGCGGGACCCGGCGGTGGTTCGGGGGGCGGGCCGAAGGGCAGCGGGCCGAGGCGCAGGCCGCCAAGGACGCCGCCGCGGCCGCGTTCTACGAGCTCGACACCGCCCAGCGCGAATTGAAGATCTCGATCGAGACCATCGGCGCCGTCGACGACTCCCCCGCCGCCCGCCGCGCGCTCGCCGATTTCGAGGCGCTGGGGCGCCGTATCGACGAGGTCAGTCACCACTACATCGAGGCCGTCGACGCACACGACCTCGACCGGGTCGATCTGGAGGCTTCCGTCGCCTCCCGCGCCCGCGCCGACCTCACCGCCGCCAAGGACGAACTCCTCCGGGTCAAGAAGGAGCTGGATCGTTTCGGCGAGAGCCTCGGGCCGCTGCTCGGCAAGGCCGAGACCCAACTCGCCCGGCTCGCCCCGGCCGTGGAGCGCGCCCGCCAGGCCCTGCGAGGCGCCGGCGACGCCCTGGACGCCGTACGGTCCTCGGGGCTCAAGGCCGACGGTCTCGCCACCCGGCTGGCCGCCCTGGCCCCCGAGCTGACCAAGCTCAACCAGGGCGCGGGACAGCACGGCGTGGCGCAGACCCTGGAGCGTGCCGAGCGGGTCGTGCGGGAGGCGGAGGCCCTGCGGACGGAGGCCGAGCGGCTGCCGGAGCGGGCGGCCGAGATCGATCAGCGGCTGGTGTCGCTGCGGACCCGGGCGCAGGCGCTCAGCACCCGTGCCGGTCAGCTCGAACCCGTGCTGAGCGAGCTGCGGCGGCGGTTCGCGGCCGCCTGCTGGCAGGACCTGCAGCACGTGCCGGAGCAGGCCGCCGAGTCCGTACGGCAGGCGGAGCTGAAGCTGACGGAGGCGCAGGCCGCGCGGGACGCGCAGCGCTGGCCGGACGCGACCTCGCTGCTGACGACCGTACGGGCGCTGCTGAACACGACCGACGAGGCCGTGTCGGCCGCCGGGGAGCGGCTGAACCGGCTGAACGCCGTGCAGAAGGATCCGCAGCAGGAGGTCGAGCGGACGCGGTTCGCGATCCGGGACGCGCAGCGGCTGGCCATGGCGGGCCTTACGAACCCGGATCCGCGGCACGCCCGCCCGCTCGACGACGCCGTGGCCCGGCTGGAGCGGGCGATCGCCTCGCTTCAGGGCCGTCACCCCGACTACTGGCACTTCCTGACGGAGACCGAGGCAGTACGGAAGACGGTGGCCCGGGTGGTCGCGCAGATCAGAGAGGAGCGGGGAACCGGTCGCTGAGACCGGCCCCCGCCTGACAGGTCACCGTCACCGCTCAGGTGCGGTAGGCCTAGTACGCCGCGTCCGGGTACGAGGCGACGATGCTCGCCACCGACCCTTCATACAGATGCCGCCGTTCCACTCCTCGAAGTGGTTGCCGATGAACAGCGGCGCCCGGCTGCCGTAGGTCGCAAGGGTGCGTCCGGCGCCCCGGAAGTCCTGTGCTCGTGGGGCGCGGCCGGTTAATCTTTGCGCATGCCTCGCTATGAGTACCGCTGCCGGACCTGCGGTGACACGTTCGAACTGAGCCGTCCGATGGCGGAGTCCTCCGCCCCCGCGCCCTGCCCGTCGGGCCACGACGACACGGTGAAGCTCCTGTCGACGGTCGCGGTGGGCGGCTCGGCGTCCGCCCCGGCGCCGGCCCCACGAGCGGGCGGCGGCGGAGGGGGCGGATGCTGCGGCGGGGGCTGCTGCGGCTGAG